>NZ_JAUBPO010000131.1:0-15564 GCF_036700785.1 Microcoleus sp. S28C3
AATTTACAACTCTAAATGCCTACTTTTCTTTGAATTCAGTTTTATTCTCTCGATCCTTTCCTTCAGGGCACTACCCAGCGTTTGACAAGGGACTGATTACATTTGATGAGGATTATAGACTTATTATTAGCGCATATCTGGAAAGTTTCTTGCCCGATGAAACATTATATCGTAACTTTGTCGGTTATTGCGGACAACAAATACATTTTCCTAACAAATTTCACCCCGATCCTGATTTTATCCGTCGTCATAGACAAGAAGTTTTTATAGGTAAGGAAATTACTAACTAGCTTCGAGTCAAGAGAGTTACTCGATATTTATCTCGCTATTGAAAGACATTCTAATGCACGTTTCCTGATGATGCGGGTGAAGCAAAAATTAATCAAAAAGCTGCTGTTTTTCCTAATTCCAACTGCTTTGAGGTTAGGCGTGTAGCCCTGCAAGGTGATGAGGATTTCCATGTCACCCTGCAACTGGTACTTATTAACTCGCGTTACAGCGATATCTTTACAACATTAGTACCTGTAGTTTAGACTAACCAAAGATGAGAACGGTGGCAAAAGAAGAACTAGAGCCACCGCGCCAGGAGAGAATGAGGGTGAAAAATAAAACCTATCCACTCTTTAAATGAACAGTGAACGATTAAAGGACTTTCGTCAAGCAGCATACGAATTATTGGTACGAGCCAAGGATGCAACAAGAGAGCTGATGGATTCAGTGATGACCACTCCGAATGTGTGGTGTTTAGCGGAATTTTCGCTCAATCCATTATTCAATCGTCACAGGCCTTGCGTCTACGAAGCGTTACAAGACTGTAGACCAGACCGAAAAAAACTGATGCTGCTGTATCTGGAGCAATTACAGAAAGAAGCACCCCCAACGGAACACATATTAGTGGCAATCGACCACACTGCATGGGAGAGACCAGATGCCAAAACGTTAAAAGACAGAACTCATGAATATCAGAGGGGCGTAACTGTTGGACAGGGATACAGTACAATTGCCTGGATACCAGAAGCACAAGGAAGTTGGGCATTACCTCTGCTCCATGAAAGAATTAGTAGCGGGTCTTCACCCATACTTCAAGCAGCTTCCCAACTCAAACTTGTCTGTGAACAGAGCGTCAACCCAGTTTTAGCAGTTTTAGCGAGAGAATATGGGAATGCTTGTTGGGTGCTGGCGCTAACGCAAGCTTCCATTTTTGCTGATTGTTTAATGAGAGTCCGAAAAAATGCCTGCTTATGGTCAGCACCACCAGCCTATAGTGGTCGCGGTAGACCACGGAAACACGGGCAAAAAATGAGACCGGGCGACCCAAACACCTGGCTTCAAGCGGATACTGCGATTGAAATTGACGAACATCCAGAGTTGGGAAAAGTCCGAGTCAGACAATGGCTGGACTTACATTTTTATCGTGCGGCCCAACAGAAAATCAATTTAATTCTGGTCGAAAGAATGAAGCCCATGTCAAACGGTCAGCCGTTTCCACCCTTATGGTTGGCTTGGATAGGAGAACGAACTCTACCCAAGCGAAACAGTTTGGTTTAAATATTTGCGACGTTTTGGAGTCGATCATTGGTATCGATTTGCGAAGCAACGATTGCATTGGACATTGCCTAACTTGAGAACTCCTGAACAATCTGAGCGTTGGAGTGATTTAATGCCGTTAATGAGTTGGCAACTCTGGCTGGCTAGAGATTTAGTGATCGAGAATAGACTCCTGCAGGCAATCTGCTACGATCGATTTAACTCCTGGACGTGTTGCCCAATCAATGTTTTCGGTTTTAGTTGACATTGGTACTCCTACAAAAATCCCTAAACATAGGGGAAAATCCCCCGGCTGGGAAAAAGGAAAGGTACGTACCAAGGCACCGTGCTATCCCACTGTCAAAAAACGGGTTTCTCGACGCAAAAAATCTTCAAAATTAGCTATTTAATCTTCTCCCTCTTGAGTTTTTGAGTAACAGCTTGCCGGATATTTAAAGGCAGCTACTTTTAGATGCGCTCGTTTTTTAGTCTAAACTCCAGTAGTACAGGACATTGTTGATGCAATTGCCCCGATTACGGATGAGCAAAACGCTGTAGCGGCTTTCTTTACCCCTCTGCGGCGATGGCAAGCATTCTTAGAAAAACATAACCCCGAAGGACTTAGCCAAGCGGAACAGCAAGGATTATATGGTGAACTCTGGTTTTTGCGGCAGGTTGTTATTCCTCAAATTGGCTCTCGCCAAGGAGTCAAATGCTGGACGGGTGCAAAAGGAACTCAACAAGATTTCCAGTTTCAACACTGTGCTGTTGAAGTCAAAACTACTACAGCTAAACAGCATCAGAAACTAGCGATCTCCAGCGAACGGCAACTAGATGATACTGGCACTGGCACACTGATTTTACTGCACCTATCCCTTGATGCTAGACAAGAACGAGGTGAATCTCTACCGGATATTGTCGCCAGTCTTAGATCACTTCTCGAAAACGACCCTATAGCCAAAGAAGAATTAGAAATACTCCTTTTTGAAGTTGGCTATCTGGATATACATATTCCCTACTATGAACAAATTGGCTATACACCACGAGAAGTTAACTATTTCAAAGTCGAGGGAGATTTTCCCAGAATTATTGAAGCGGATATCCGAAATGGCATTGGCGATGTTCGCTACACCATCAGCGTTGCCGAGTGCCGACGCTTTTCAATACCAGAACTAGATGTAATTTCTCTAATCAGCGGCAGCCATGAGTGAACAAGCGAAATTAATACCGAATCTGCTGCTAATCCTATTTGCTGCCCTTCAGGGCTATATTTCAAAATTAAGACTCGCGTCGATCCTGTTCTATTCAAAAACGAGAAAAACTGTTCGGATTCCTCAGCTATATTTGCTGCGGGGAGATTCTGTAGGAGCGATCGCCCAATGCGTTATAATCCCGATAGGAGATAATGGTGCGAGTCAATGACACAAGTTCTCGATCGCGAAATTCTCGATGGGCGAGTGGTGCTCAATGGCACTTGGGAGCAATTCAAGTTAATCCAGAAGGTTTCGGAAGATTCCCCTGGCATAAAGTTGTCCTTTTTTGCAGGTGCGATCGAGATTCTGATGCCGGGATTCCAACACGAAAGTTTTTCTGAAATCATTGGTTACTTAGTGACCACTTTTCTGCTGCAACAAGGTATTAAGTTTTACCCTTCTGGTTCAATGACGCAGGAAAAAACGGGAGAAGCTTCTACTCAAGCAGACAAATCGTTTTGTTTGGGAGAACCTAAGTTGATTCCCGATTTGTCGATCGAGGTGGTTTATACGAGCGGTGGACTGAGCAAGTTGCCAAAATATCGAGCTTTGGGGGTGCCTGAAATCTGGTTTTGGGAAGATGGCACGCTGCGGCTGTATCATCTCCGGGAAGATGGCTACGAGCAAGTAATTCAGAGTCAACTGTCAGGATTGGAAACGCTGGATATCGATTTGCTAAAACGCTGCATTTTAATGGGTGAAACTGATTTGGCTGAAGCGGTTAAGGTTTTTGGGCAGGGAATCTCGATCGATCGTACATGACAGCAAGACGTTCGATTTTCCTAATTGGCGATCGAAATTTTAGTGGTTTTGGCAACATCTGGAAAAAATATAATCCCCAGATCCCGGACTTCTTAAATAAGTCTGGTTCTGCTGTTGCTGGGAACGAGAAATACAGTCTTTTGTAGCGGCAATCCCCATGCGGTTGCAACTCCTAATGGGTAATATTGTGGATATCCTGCAATTAAATAATCTCCGCAATCAAAGGTGAATATATATCCAAGGTCAAGTTCGCCGACAATGAAAATTGCACAAAAGCTCGATCGCAAATTATCTCTTGGGCAAAAACATGGTAACACTTTACGTCAACCCAGCAACAGGCAGCGATGCCGCAGCAGGCAGCCAATCGGCTCCATTCAAAACTATAGCCCGCGCGATCGCCCGCGCTGCATCGGGAACTACGATTCAGTTATCACCGGCAACTTACAGCGCAGCTAGCGGCGAAAAATTCCCCTTGGAAATTCCCTCAGGAGTAAAAGTTATTGGCAATGAAACTAACAAAGGTAGAGGCATTCTGATTCAAGGCAGCGGCAAATTTGTCAGTCCCACCGCTGCGGGCCAAAATATCACGATACTGCTAGCAACTAATTCGGAATTGCGCGGAGTAACTGTCACTAATCTTGATAGTCGCGGCACGGGAGTCTGGATTGAGTCAACTTCTCCGACTGTGGCTAACTGCACTTTCACTCAATGCAAGCGCGAAGGAGTTTTTGCCACGGGAACTGCTAATCCTGCGATTCTCGACAACATATTTATGGAAAACTCAGCGGCTGGCGTAATTACGGCGGGAACTGCTAAGGGAGTAATACGGCGCAATATTTTTCAAAAGACGGGTATCGGCATTTCTCTGGAAGCTCAGTCGGCTCCTTTGATTGCTGACAACCAAATTTTGGAAAATCGCTCCGGTATAATTGTAGCGGGGGAATCTCAGGCGATTTTACGCAATAATCGCATCGAAAAAAATACCGAAGACGGTTTGACTGCGGTGGGGAAGTCGCGGCCAGATATTGGTACGGCTCAAGATTTGGGCGGCAATATTTTTCAAAATAACGGTGAATTAGACTTGCCAAACGCGACTGGAGTTAAGATTTATGCAGTGGGAAATCAGCTCAATTCTTCGCGGGTGAAAGGTTTATTTGATTTGGGCAATGTGACGCCAACTCCGACTCCTGGCGGGCTAAAGTTTAGCGACATCAGCACGCATTGGGGTAAGGATTTTATCGATCGCTTGGCAAAGATGAATATTGTTAGCGGGTTTCCCAACGGCACTTTTCAACCTTACGAGATTGTAACTAGAGCTCAGTATGCGGCTGTGTTGGCGAAGGCGTTTGAATTGGTGCCGCGCCGTGAAACGACGGTTTTTAAGGATGTGGCGGCGGATTTTTGGGCGCAGGGAGCGATCGCCCAAGCTAATCGAGCTGGCTTTTTGGTGGGATATCCAGACAGCACGTTTCGCCCGGAGCAGAATTTGACTAGAGTTCAGGCGATCGTATCTTTGGTAAACGGCTTGCAGTTGGCGGGCGGCAACCCTAATTCTTTGAGCGTTTATGTCGATCGAGCTCTGATTCCCAGTTTTGCCACCGACGAGATAGCAACCGCCACAGAGCGGAAAATCGTGGTCAACTATCCCGCGCGCGAAAAGCTTTCCCCCGCCCACGACATCACCCGCGGCGAGATATCCGCCCTCATCTACCAAACTCTCGTAGCCACAAACCGCGCTGAGCCAATTAACTCTCCCTACATCGTCTAAGTTCCGTAGCATCGGAATTAATATTACTCACAGTCAGGACACGGCACTGCCGTTTCCCTACCCCGATTAATTGTAGGGACTTAAGCTCTCGCGGTGTCCTCGGTATCATTCCGATGCAGCCGGAAACGATCTCAGGTACACAGAACCAACCCATCTTCCCTCTTCCTTGTCTCCGATTTCCCCACTCTGCCCCGCTCCTACTCTCCCAAGTCTTGATTTGCGAGTACCCGAATCGTTTTATGATTAAACATTAAGAAATTAAGCAATCCTTAAGGTTCCACTATCAGATTATGGCTAAAATTCAATTCTCTCGCGGTATAGACGAAGAAGCTGTGCCGGAAGTGCGCCTAACCCGTTCTAAAAGCGGAGATCAAGGCACTGCCACGTTTATCTTTGAAAATCCCAAAGCTCTCAGCAGCACCAGTACCGAAGAAATTACTGGAATGTACATGATCGACGAAGAAGGCGAAATCCTCACTCGCGAGGTTAAGGCTAAGTTCATCAACGGTCAGCCTGCGGGCTTGGAAGCTCTTTATTTAATGAGAAGTCCCGCAGAATGGGATCGATTTATGCGGTTCATGGAACGCTACTCGGAAGCAAACGGCTTAGGATTTAGCAAGGCATAATGGGTAGTTGGTAATTGGTAATTGGTCATTGGTAGTTAGCCGATAGCCCGTTGCCAGTTGCCGATTACTTAGAACAAGAAACTATGACGCAAATTCCTCACCCCGATTTATCTAAAATAACCGTAAATTGCGCTATCATTACTGTTAGCGACACGCGCTCGGCTGAAACAGACAATAGCGGCTTGTTAACTAAGAAGCTGCTAAAAGATGCGGGTCACTCTGTGGTAGCTTACACTGTTGTTAAAGATGATGCGGCCAAAATTGTATTGCAAATGCAGGCGTTTTCCCAGCGTGAAGATGTGGATGCAATCATTTTTAACGGCGGCACGGGCATCGCTCCCCGAGATACGACTTATGATGTGATGGAGAGTTTGCTAGACAGGATTTTACCGGGATTTGGGGAGATATTTCGGTTTTTGAGCTATCAAGAAATTGGTTCGAGGGCGATCGCCTCTCGCGCAGTTGCAGGCGTGTATCAAGGCAAGTTAGTCTTTTCTCTTCCGGGCTCTAGCAATGGTGTGAAACTAGCTGTGGAAAAGCTAATTTTACCCGAATTAGTTCACTTGGTGACGCAGTTGCGCGGAGGGTGAGAGCGAAAGTTCGGTTAATCAACTGAGCGAAAGAAATTTGGTTACAAATCGTCCGAGGAATCCGTGGACTGAGAAAAAAGCTTTGAATCCTCATCGCAAGCCCCCGGGTTTAGCAATGAGGTCGCTTTCTTCAATCTCTTCAATCTAAAATCTAAAATCTAAAATCTAAAATCGACTGGCTGCATTCACCGCAAGAAACGGGTGGCATTGAGCCTAGTCTATGGCTAAAGTGAGGAAACATCAAAATTCCCTTAACTTAGACTAGATGATTTCGATGCAGAATGCCAGTGTCTATGCTAGCGAAGATTACCACCGGATGGCTCGGGCGATCGCCTTTATGCGACAACACCACCTAAACCAGCCCAATCTGGCAACTGTGGCCCAACACATAGGACTGAGTGAATATCATTTTCAGCGACTATTCACTCAATGGGCCGGCATTAGCCCCAAGCGGTTTTTGCAATATCTGACAGTTGAATATGCCAAGTCAAAAATCACTCAGACTAAAAGCCTTCTCGACCTAACATTGGACGTGAGACTATCGAGTCCAGGACGGTTGCACGATTTATTTGTGAACTTAGAAGCAATGTCACCAGGGGAGTTCAAAGCAGGCGGAGCAGGTTTGCAAATTCGCTATGGCATTCACGATACCCCCTTTGGCACATCTTTAATCGCGACAACTGCCCGCGGTATTTGTAATCTTTATTTCTTGGATACAACAGACGAACAAACCGCCGCACAAAGACTGCGATTGGCATGGAAAAATGCTGAAATTATCCGCGATGAGCAAACCACTCAATCATTGTGTGACCTGATTTTCAATTCAGAAACTCTCAGCGAGCAAAAACCACTAACGCTCTTGGTAAAAGGCACTAACTTTCAGATTCAAGTTTGGCGAGCACTGTTGCAATTGCCATTTGGGGCGATCGCAACTTATCAGAGTATAGCTCAAATGGTAGCTCGCCCAACTGCTGCTAGAGCTGTAGGAAATGCGATCGGTAAAAATCCGATCGGCTATCTAATTCCGTGTCACCGAGTCATTCGAGAATCTGGAGAACTCGGTGGCTATGGCTGGGGAGTAGAGCGTAAAACAGTCATGTTAGGTTGGGAAGCTAGCCGTACAATTTGCGATTGATTATCCTTTTGGTTTGTTTGTGCGGCGATTATGAACGGCCCGGTAGGGAAAGCCTAAATACCCTTCTCGACCGGATTATACAGCCCTACTTGAGACTCCGATTGTAGAAATCAGAAACTTTGTCAACGTACATCTTTGGGTTCGTATTGTAGCTTTCTGGATGTTTCTTGGCATTGGTTTCCCAATATTCGGCCGAAGGATATGCTTCTCTGAGTTGGCGAGCGTTTTGTATAGGCGTATAAGGATCGATCGCACTGTGAATGATCAAAACTGGTCTAGGGGAAATACGACCTATCTCCTGCACTGGCTTAGAAGAAGTTAGATCGTATCCAGTCAACAAATGTCCAAACATCATGGTAGAAAGAAGAAATATCCCAGGTAATCCTGAAGCTGACTGCCAATGCTTCTGAATAATTGGATAAACCTCTGCGTAACTACTGTCAGTGACCACTGCTCCGATGTCAGAGTCATCTGCTGCTGCTCCAATTACTGTAGCACAACCCATTGAAAAACCTAAAACCCCAATCTTTTTTGGCTTAAAGCCCCTAATTTTAAGCCAATCCACTGCTGCAATAACATCTTGCCTTTCTGTAATTCCAAAGGTGAAGCGAGAATCAGCACTTTGCCCATGTCCTCGCAGATCGATCGTAAGTATCGAAAAGCCTTTTTGATTCATAGCTGAACCAAACTCGGCAAACTTTCCAGCAAGCTCACAAGTCCGACTGGAATTCAATCCATGCACTAAAATTAATACCTTATCTGTTGCTTTTTCTGGAATAAACCAACCAGCAATCTCCACGCCATCAGGTGTACGAAATGTTACATTTTCAGGAGTAACAGCAAAAACAGATGCTTTAAGAGGGTCAAAGCATCTGTTTGGCTTTGAAAGAGTATGTCCTGCATAAGCGGAGATGCCGAAATAGGCAACCACTAGAAATGCTGAGATACCTGAAGCTAACTTGATAAAAAGATGCTTTTGGGCTTTCATCTATTTTGTTACCTAGTTCTTGAAGATTATTTTCAGCGAATGTTCTAGAGAATTTCCTGGCTGCATCGGTACCGCGTTAACAGGTTGAGTGAAATATTCCCCCGACCTTCTTACCTTGTTGCATTAAATTGTTGAAAAGGTCTACAGCCAATTTGGTAGGCCCAATATAATACTCAATACCTCTTTGATTCAGCAGTTCTTCAGTTTCGGGACAGGTATGTAGCATGAGTTCCATACCACGTGTCAAAACCATAAATTCTATACCTTGCTCTAAAATTTCTTCGATATCAGCAGGTTGAATACCTGGTTGGTGACGAGTACCTGTGAGTCTCCAATCCCATTCCTTAGCACCTCCCGACCATACTTTACAATCTTTGAATTGACAAGTTTTGCCGTCAGTGGTTACCTTAATACGTCCCCAAGAGATATGACTAATTAGGCTTTTCTCAGAATTGCTCATGATCTTGTTTTTGCCATTGGAGGTAAGGATGAGTACAAAAATCTTCAACTATTTCATCGGCATTGTCACGATGTTAAAACTAAAACTGACTTGGAATTAATCAGAAAACATAACCTGGAATTCGTATCTTCAGGAAAGAAACCTCAAGCAAGTCGCAAGAAGGGGAAGCCCTCAAATGACAAGAGTACACCCGAATAGCCGTGTGCGGTGAAAGTCGCAAGCACGGTTCCGAATGGGAGGGAGAAGATGGTAACATCTTCTCTCGACCCTACCTGTATAGCCAGTTTTTGAATGACGCTGCCTACCGGATCTCGTTCTCCTGCTCTGTTCCAAACGCTTTCGCTGGTAGCTGACCCGATAGCATTTTTCGATCGCTACTCTGCCAAATACGGCGATACATTTACCGCCCGCGTGTTGGGGCCCGCTTCGCCCCCCGTGGTGTTTCTGGGCCGTCCAGAAGCGATTCAGGCGGTGTTTACGACGTTAGCTGATGCCTTTGAATTTGGCAAAGTGACCAACGTATTTCGCCCGCTGGTGGGAAATGAATCCCTAATTATGAATGAAGGGCCGCGACATCTGCGACAGCGACAGCTATTAATGCCCGCGCTGCATCGGGAACAGTTGCACAGTCAAGGACATTTGATTGTTGATTTGACGAAAAAGCAGACGATCGACTGGAAAGCCCCAGATGCGATCGCAGTCCGCGAAGAAATGTCAGAAATTTCGCTGCAAGTAATCTTGCAAGTCGTGTTTGGATTAGTGCCGGGAGAGCGCTACGAACGCCTGAAACAATTGCTCAGCAAGCTTTTAGAGGCGATTACCTCTGAGCTGTACTCGATACAATTTTTCTTTGAACCGTTGCAGCAAAATTTGGGGGCTTGGAGTCCGTGGGGTCAGTTTTTGCAGCAGATGGCGGAGATTGACTCGCTGATTTATGCGGAAATTGCCGAGAGGCGATCGCATTCTCTCGATTCGTCACGCACGGATATTCTGTCGGTGTTGATGATGGCCCGCGACGACACCGGCGAATCCATCGGCGATCGAGAATTGCGCGATCAGTTGATGACGCTGTTGTTGTTGGGACATGAAACGACTGGATCGGCGTTGACTTGGGCGTTTTACTGGCTGCATCAGTTTCCCGAATGTCTCGCTAGATTGCGGCAGGAATTGGATGAATTAGGCGAGAATCCCGATCCGATCGCGCTTTCGCAGTCGCCCTACTTAACAGCAGTCTGCAAGGAAGCGCTGCGGGTTTATCCAATTGCCTTAATTTCGCAGCCGCGCAAGGTGAAACGGACGATCGAACTCGAAGGCTATACATATCAACCGGGAACGATTTTAATCCCCTGTGTCTATTTGGCCCACCGTCGCCCTGAAACCTACGAAAATCCGGCCGAGTTCAATCCCGATCGCTTTTTAGAGCACAAGTTTTCCGCCTCTGAATTTTTACCGTTTGGAGGCGGGAGTCGAAGCTGCATCGGGATGGCGTTATCTATGTTTGAAATGAAGCTGGTTTTAGCCACGGTGCTGTCTTCGCGTGAGTTTGTATCGAATCTCGATCGGCCAATTCGTCCGGCGCGCCGGGGAATCACCTTTGTTCCGCCCGATCGGTTTCGATTAACGGTTGTGAGCGATCGGCGTTAGATTCAGTGAAACGCCGTGTCAACCAAGATATGTTATTCGATAAAAATCCCTGCTACTTTGTCTCCATTCATCGTCATGTGTACCACAAATTCATCTCCATCATCTTCAAAACTCAGCTTCCACAAATAAACCTGACAATTACCTTGCTTTAGCTCACCAAAATAATTAATTGAATATCCCTTTTGCAGGCGTGAAGCGAGCTGCTCGCTAACATCGTCAAACATTTTTTGTGTAATGCTCGTTTTGTAGCCTGCATCGCCCACTGTGGTAAAAAGCTCGTAGTTTTTCGATGCGGTGGCATCCAAGATAACCTGCAAACAATCGAGGATGTTTTGAGAGGGGGCTGTCGGGTTCATGAAGATGTCCTTCTTTTAGGGTTTTTTCACAATGTGTAACAAATGGGGCTGTAAATAGCTCCTACGGCTGTCTAATATCAAATCCGGTAGCATGGGAATTATTATATCGGTAGGGTGCGCGGTTGCAGAAATCTTTAAATCCACAGATTAGACTATTTACACTCACGCACCGTCCCAAGGATTGAATAATATCTATGCAACTTTACCATTTATAGCAGTTTTAATCAGATAAAATACAGCTTTAGACACGGCAGTGCCGTGTCCTATCCGATATCTGTAATTCACTATACTGAAAAGCGCTATATTGCTTCAGCAACAATAGTCCGGTGTCGAACTGTATTGCAAGTTATGGTCGGCTGTGCACAACCAGAATCAACTAAAGCTTGCTCAATATCCAACCCAAAATACTGATCCAAATAAGGCTCCGTACTCTTGAGCAAAGTCAAAATATAAGGAGGCATTTTGGCATAAACTTCCGACTGAGGATTCATATCCATAATTGTCAAATGTCCGCCAACACGCAGCAAACGCCTCGCTTCCCGAAATATTTCTTTAGTAGCTTTCTGCGGCAATTCGTGACAAACTAGACAAATTGAAACTAAATCAAAAGCAGCCGCCGGCAAACCAGTAGATTCAGCAGCAGCGTGAACCCAAGTCGGAGATTTTTGATTTAAAAATTCAGATTTTCTCTGTTGATAACGGTATTTAGCAACTGCTAAAAAATAAGGCGATAACTCCACCCCAGTCATCTTCGCTTCCGGGTAAACATCCCCAAGAGCAAACGTACTCATTCCCACACTGCATCCCAAATCAACAATATCCTGCGGTGAAGAAGCAATCTGAGATTTGATGACTTCGTGATAGCTGGCGCGGAGTTTAGCATCGCCTTCTGCACCCGCTTCCGGCCAAATTCCCGCGTGAACGGTACGGGCGGCAACTTCAACTTCTGTAGCAGATTCCCAACTCATATTACCTTTTTCATAAGCGTGGAATGAAGTTAGATAATATTTCGGGTAAACAAGATCGGGATTTTGGACGCTGAGCAATTCTGCATCCCAATTTCGAGCTAAAAGTGCTTGGGATTCTTGTCGCCAATGCACTCCGATTTTTTCGGCTCTTTTTATCATCATTTCCCGCGCTTGGTGCTTGGCTAGATTAGCCAAAGGTTTGATGGAGAGTACGCCATTTACTAAGTGCGAGGCTAATCCCGGAGTTTTGTTAACTGCAACAGTCATATTTTAGTTTTTTCTATTTTGCGCCATTTATTTTACCACGTTGCGGCGCTTTTGAGTTGGTCTATATAATGAAACTTAACTTTGTGATGCCGAGTGAAATGCAAATGTTTTGTGAAAAAGACTTTTTTTTATGAACCACTCCAGCGCCAGAGAACGCAGAGGAGCGAGAAGGGGGAAAAGACAAGAGTAGGGCTAAACTGCCTCTCGTCGTGTAATAATATTTATTTGCGCCTACCTACTTCGTTCTGGGGAATTTACGCAGAATCTGGAATCGGATTTGCCGAAGATGGAGTATTTGGAAGAACACTATCAAGTATGGCTATTTAGGAGTTTGTCGTGAGCAAATCAATTGTTGAATTGGTTGACAATTTGCCGCCTTCTGGGATTACTGTGATGATGCTCAAATCCCTCGATTTTGTGGTTCCGGGGGAGTGGAATAATCTAACTGGTTTTGATAATACTATTCAAGCGGTGACAGGGGAAACCAAGCGCAAATTAGTTGAAAAAATTCGCGATCGCGCGATCGAGCTTTACGCCAACCCCAACGAGCCATATCAAGGCGTCGTCAGGCTTTACCAGTTAGCAGACAGCGCCGACAGTGCGTTAGGTGCAACGGCTATGGCGAATAAAATCGGCGAAAAAATCGGCTTTCTCTCCTTCATGAGCCGCCTCACTCCCAAAGCTGACACAACTCAAACGATCGACTTGTGCGTCAAAGTGGCGATCGAGCTAATTGCCTTCTGCAAACTTAACAATATTTCCCTTGACAATGTGGGAAACTTTGGTAATTATTTATCAAATTACAAAGGCGAATCTCTGATGCGGATGGCTGCATTAGTATGTGCTGACGGTTTAATTCCCCTTGGCCCGGACTTCCTTCGAGTAGCACAAAATACCCTAGGTGGATTGAATCCTTCAACCTTGCAGCAAAACTCAACATTCCAAAATATCAGCAACCTAATTCCAGGGGCAAATAATTCACAAAAGTTCGGATTTGTGACAGCAACTTTCGCTTCAGCGCAAGGTTGGATGAACAATTTAGTACAGTCTCGCGGCTTAACTCCCGCCATAGTTTTAGGCCATCTCAAGCAATACGTTGATGTTACCGATGACAAATTGGATTATGTGGCGGCGTTTTTAGACATGACTACCAATTATTACGAACATACGGGAATTCAGACGGTTGCTCGCCGATTGATCGATCGATCTTATGCTGAAATAGCCTCTGGCAGATACTAGAATATAGCATTTCTCAGTTGAGTGAAGTAGACATATAGGGTAGGGACACGGCAGTGCCGTCTCCCTACAGCCGTACAAATCAAGTCCTAGCAGAGAGGGATTAAGAAACCGTCGATCGCAATGTGAGTTAAAATAAGCAGATTATGTTTAGCAAACCTCTATTAATCGCATTGTGAAAAACAAATCGCTCCCTTCATCAGTAACAGTCAAGCTCGGCAAATTTGTCTGGACATCAATGTGGCAATTAATGATGTCAAAACTAGCGCCGCCCGATCGCACCGGAGCATACATTCGCCCCAGCAGCAGTTTCCGCAACTTTGTCAGCGCTGCACCAGACAACCCTCACGGGCCCGCTGCGGGACGGTATCGCCTCTTCGTGGGTACGGGATGCCCTTGGGCGCACCGCACTCTGGTGACGAGGGCGCTCAAAGGGCTGGAAGATGCGATATCCGTGTCTATTGTCTATCCCTCGGAAGGGGGAATGTGGGTGCTGGAGTCGGAGACTTTTGGCTGCAACACGATGCCGGAAATTTACCAGTTGGCTTTACCGGGCTATCAGGGGCGGTGTACGGTGCCGGTGCTGTGGGATGACTCGAAAAAGACGATCGTCAATAACGAGAGTTCGGAAATTATTGTGATGCTAAACTCCGAGTTTAACGAGTTTGCTAGCAATCCTCAAATGGATCTTTATCCTCTGGATTTGCGAGAACAAATTGACCAGTGGAATGAGAAGATTTACCAATCGGTGAATAACGGCGTTTATCGCTGCGGTTTCGCGCAATCTCAAGCTGCTTATGATTCGGCTTGCAGTGAATTGTTTGCTGTTTTAGACGAGATCGATCGCTCGCTCTTGAGGAGTCGTTACCTTTGTGGCGATCGGGTGACTTTAGCAGACGTGCGGCTTTTTACTACTCTATTCCGTTTTGATGCAGTTTACTACAGCTTGTTCAAATGCAATGTGCGCCGCATTCAAGATTACGAGCATTTGGGAGCTTATCTGCGCGATTTGTACCAGTTACCGGGAGTTGCGGGCACTTGCGATTTGGAGGCTGTGAAGCGCGATTATTACGGCAATTTGTTCCCGCTGAATCCCGGCTGCATTATCCCCGCTGGGCCCGATCCGGCGAGTTTGCTCAAAGCTCACGATCGCGCAGGACTCAGAAACCGGGTTTCTTAACAAAATCGGGCGTGAAGATGCCAGAATTATCGCAGAAACCCGGTTTCTAGGATGCTTGGGCGATCGCGCAGGGAATCAGAAACCGGGTTTAGCTCGTTCCCAGCCTCTGCCTGGTAACGCATATCCAGAGGCTGGGCCTCGCCTTAACCCTCTAACAAACCCTCCATCCTCTCCTTTACTCAAACCTCACGATCAACAAAATATTCGTGTTATTTTGAAGTGAGATTAAGCAATATTCAACATCAAATCATCTCAGGCGATCGCCCTTTCATCTCAAAAGGCGATCGCACTTATATACAAAAATCAAAACAAGGAATTGGCAATGTTAGAAACTGAGGGCGATCGGGAAGCACGGCAGCGCATTGAACAGGCACGGCGAGAGGGAGCAAGAGGACTCGATCTTAGCTACATGGAACTGACGGAACTGCCAGAGGTGATCGCCTCCCTCACCGAATTGGAAACGCTTGACCTCTCCGAAAACCAACTGAGGGAACTGCCAGAAGCGCTCGCTTCCCTCACCCAGTTGCAAGGGCTTTACCTCGACAACAACCAACTGACGCAACTGCCAGAAGTGATCGCATCCCTGACTCAGTTGCAACAGCTTGACCTATCGCATAACAAACTGACGGTACTGCCAGAGGCAGCCACCTAACTTTTCATGTTTTAGACTTTATAAAAATTCCTTTGATTTTGATTCAGATATTAATATTTTTTATGAATATGGTAATAACTGGAGTTTAGACTAAGCACAAATTTACTCAGAAGGAGCTGAGTAGAAATTATGGTGAATTTAGAGAGAGATTC
>NZ_JAUBPO010000132.1:0-15264 GCF_036700785.1 Microcoleus sp. S28C3
GCTGCCTATCTTTTTTTACCACAAGTTGGCTCAATCCTTACTAACTATGAGTTTCAGGCGGGTTGTCACCCCCCCAGTACAGGATTAGGACGTAAAAAAACTGCTTTCGAGCCAAAATCAGCGATTCGCTCTAATTCCGATACCATTTCTTCAATTTCATGTCGAGCTAAAGTTGCGAAACTCCGATCGGCCTAACTGACCTATTCCTCTCAAAAACAGCCCTCGGTTTCAAAGCAATTCTCAGCAACAGCCACAGCGATCGCCATTCTCCCGGAGTTTCCTGCCGCTTCCACTGGCCCGGGCGACAGTACAGCATTTCGATCAAACAGCGGTGCTGGCTAATATTCAGGCGATCGAACGCAATTCGCACAGTGGGAAATTCCGCAAAATTGCACTCTTTTCCATCCCGAAAACTCGACTCTAACTGAGATTTATCCCTCACCAGCTCAATCTTAGCCACAGGAATAAAACAGTTCTCTTCCATAATTTCCAGAGTCGCCGAATCGCAATCAATCAAACCTTTTGCCAAACGACCCTCAGTGCCGAACTCAACAACAGACGGCGCTAGCGATCTCCTTGCTTTGACTGCGGCACTGCAAGGGAGCGCATTTATTTTACCCTGCGATAAAATTGTCTGAACGGCATATTTTGGCAAAATCTCTGCTGGCGTCAAACTCTCTTTACTACCCTTACCTTTCACCGCAAAGCTTGGCCGCTGAGTCAGAGCAACTTCAGCGCCACTTTCCGAAATTACAGTAGTTATACCCCAAAAACTTTTACCGCCAATATTTAATTGTACAACCCTGCGTAAATTGAACCATTCGTAAATGTCCGGCTTAGGAATGTCCACCAAAATTAGTAATGCAATCCCGATCATCAGCAGGTTGTAACCGCTCCAAATCCATCCCAAACTCATTCCTTTTGACAAACAATGTGCACTTTCTGATATTGACTGTACGCTGCACACATTTTTAACTAAATTAATGTTTAAATTGTGCCACAAACTGAAGGCTGTAGCTGCGAACAAGACAATCAAAGGCCATCCCAAATTCCAGTTAAAACTAAAGCGATCGCTCGCAATTCCTTTCGGCGTCACCTGAAACCCTTTCCCAAAGGGATTCAGCATGGAACTCACCACCGTCACCGCTAAAGGAATACACTGGACGAACGAATAAATATCGGAAAGCAAAGCCGATCCCGATCTGCGGTTCAGCCAAGAAAACACAGTAAGTTGTACCAAATAGTAAGGCACGAAAAAGTACAGCAATTCCCGCGCACTTCCCCGCAAAGGAATTATGCCGAAAAACGAATAAGCTAAAGGTATCAACAGATATAAAACCCTGGTTAAACTGGTAAACCAGTGCAGCAATCCTTCCAAATGAGACAGCCTTTGTACGAACCTGAGACCGCGAATTGTTAAAGGATTGGAATCAATAAAAAATGCCTGAAGCGTTCCTCTAGCCCAGCGTAGCCTTTGATTTAGATGAGCTTCAATATTTTCAGCAGCCAAACCAGCACTCAATTTTTCATCTAAATAAACTAAGCGATATCCAGTTGCTGAAAGCCGAATTCCGGTAAAATAATCTTCGCAGATTGAATCTGTGACCAAGCCTCCCGCTGTTTCTAAAGCACTCCGCCTAACTACAAAAGATGTACCGCAACAAACCACGCTATCGGCGCTGTCTTTGATGATTTCAATTTGCCTGTAAAATATTTCTTCTTCCGGCGCGAGCACATTTTCTAAACCTAAATTGCGGGAGATGGGGTCGTGGTTGTAAAAGCTTTGCGGTGTTTGAACCAGGGCGATTTCGGGATTTTGAAAAAATCCCACTGTTCGAGTTAAAAAGTTTTTAGTGGGAATAAAATCTGCATCGAAAACTACAATTAGTTCTCCATTAGTTAGGGCTGTGGCATGATTGATGTTTCCAGCTTTGGCGTGAATATTATCGGGTCTGGTTATATACTCGCATCCCAGTTCTTTTGCCAGCAATTTGATTTCAGGGCGCTTGGTATCGTCGAGCAAATATACTTTTTTGTTAGCGTAATCTAAAGCTTGACAGCCGATTACAGTGCGCCGTAAAATAAACGCCGGTTCGTTGTAAGTTGGGATAAAAATATCTACTGCCGGAGCGAAGTTTCCAGCTTCAACTGCAACTGCCATGCGATCGGCTTCTCGACGCCGATCTTTCATTCTCAGCATTAAATACAGTTGAATACTGGTGTTAAAAACCATTACCATTTCTAGGAAAAACAGCCCCAAACTAAAGATACCGTTGAGGGGATCGGTTAAATTTAGAGTAGCGAGCGATCGCCACAAAACGTAGCGAATGGTTAAAGCTAGAACTATTGCAACTACCACAGCGCGCGACCATTTCTGCGGCTGAGGCGAAATTTTAATTGCAGCTAAAGCAGCCGAAACCAGCACAAAAGTCGGCACTAACAAATACATCTTGCTCGTAGCAGGCACTTGCAGCAACACAGGCGGGTTTTGCTGCCAAGTGTTGATTGTGGCAAAAATACCGCTGACTGTACCTTCATTGGCAAACCAGGCTCCGGCGATCGCACCTGCGAAAGCCAGAGCTCCCAACACGACTAGCGTTGCCGCCGGCACCCGCGAAATTCGCCAAAAGCGGGGTTTCAAGTCTTGAAGGTCAAATCTTGAATTTGTCATAAAATATATTTAAAATTCCCGATTGTACCTGTAACAGTCAGGGTTTCTTGCTGTCCACTTTTTAATCCTGTTAAAAATTCCGAGACACCCCAATGATTGTATTTACATTTTTTAACATTGTGACCCTTGTATGATAGTTGATTTTGCTTGCTAGTGGCAAACCGATCGGCGGGTTCAATCCGGGCAAAGTATAACAGATATTGAAGGAAGTTCGGCAACGGATTCGCTTTCTTCGGAGGTAACGGATGTCAGGAAGAAGTCCGAGAGAAAAAGCAAGAAGGCTTTAAAAAAGCGATCTAGGAGAGAAGTCAGAAGCAATCGAACGCGCGGTGGCTATAACAGCAACATATCCTTGATATTATGTGCGATCGAACAACCGCCATAAAATCCGTTTGTAGTGAGGACAGAGAATCCTCATAAAACTACTAGGAGTGTCAACGTGTATACAAATCAAATAGGATTGCTATCAAAGTATAGCAATCCATATAGTTTAACAATTAGACTAATTTGACATCTAACTAAAGGTAGATAAATTTTATATTAATTTAAAAAAATTACCGCGCTCCCAGCACAAAAACCCAGTCATCAAACAATTAATCAGAAACTGCTAATTCCGAGATTGCATAGCGGGCAACAGCCAAACTAACTCTCGCCTGTTCTATTTCCGACAATTGGGCCCAAGGTCTTTTAGTCGCCACGACCAATTCCACCCCTTCCGAATCAACATCTCGCATGGCATAAGCCAAAGGACGCGCCAACACCTGCAAATCTTCCTCATCCCACTGAGGCAAAATATCTAACACGCACTCTACCATTTGGTCAGCTAAAGATTGATACTTAACAGTTGCGTTTTGTACGCTTTGAGCGATGCTGGCGAGAAAATCTTGAGGAACGCGAGTAAATTTTTCGCGCAAAGACTTTTGCAGAGCAGTCGTCAGCCAAACTTGTTCTAATTGCGAAAATAAAACTTGCGACTTCAGGGCAATATCGCTGTCGCTGAAGGAATCAGACAGCGCAAATTCCTGCTCTGCGGCACTCAAATAAGATTCTGATTCAAGCTGTGCAGGATTCCAGGGATAAGCAACATCAGCCTGAACTATTGTGGCGAGAAGTTCCATCTGGGCTTGAGTTTGTGAGTCGCGAAAATATTCAGAATCAGGAGATTGAGTAGCCATGATGTAATACCTCAGGGGGAAAAGGAAAATTATAGAAGGGGGACTGTGCCAAGAGCTAGTTGCGAGCTATCAGTGGTAAGTAACTCTTTTAAATTAAGACTGGAGATTCAACGCCCAGAACTTTGCTGTGCCGCTCGCCCCTCGCCTTCATTAGCTACACCCGCATCTTAATTCGTTCCGCAATCAGTCTCACTGTAGCCCGAAGTTTTTGGAACCTCAATAGTGAACTCAAAAATCTGACCTTGAGAACTGCCAAATTTTAGCTGAGTGCCGCTGCGCAGCAGCAATTCTTGGTGGTGAACTCTCTGCCATCCCTCAGGCCCCAAAACTAGAGTCCCGTAGCGAGAAAAATCCCGCAGGAAGTAGCTAGGTTCTTCCCGGCTATCTCCGATACTGTTTCTGCAGAAAATCTCGGCGTGTTTTTGAGAAACCCACTGTTCTCGAATCACTACGTCGTTTTCTTCCCAGCGTCCGACTCGAACCATACCCGCGCGAATCGGCCAAACCTGATTGGTCGATTCGGTGGATTTGGCATTTGGTCGATCGCGCCCCCGCAAATAAGCACAAGACGGCAACCGTCCCAGCCAAGTAGAAGAATTTAAAGGCAATTCAGTTTTTAGGTCATCAACCAGCTCAGTTAGCTGCCCGTCAAACTCAGGGTGCATATACAGCACCGGCAGCGTCCAAGCCGGTTGATTGAACTTGTAGAGCGTCAGTAACTGCTGTCTGGCGACGGCGACTGCCCGATCGACCGACATCCGTCCGGCCAAAGCTTGGGCAAAAGTTTGGATAAAACTCAGGGCCTCGCGATCGGCGATCGAGTCCCGCATCCCCAACACCGCAGGCACCCCGTGATGGATCAGTACCTCAGCCAAACTGCTGCGGGCGATCGCCTGTTGCTGGCCGTTAGTTGAGTGCAGCATCTCCACCGCCGGCTGAGCTCCCCAGCAGGCATTAAAAACCGCCAGAGTCACGCGGCAGCGAACTAAAACCTGAGCCAGTTCAGTACCGTTAATCGCCGTTTCCGGCCCCAAAAACAGCAAGCCGCCGTCGGGGCCGGGTATCCCGTGGCCCGCGTAGAACAGAATATTGTAAGCTTGCGTTTCCAGCCGAGAAATGAGTTCCGCCGGAGTAGGTTCGATCAGAGTATCGACACGAGTCGGAACGCTGATGTCAGAATATTTGCCGCTCTCGTCGGTTTGAAAAGCACTTTCCAGAACACCAGCTAGGGCGAGTGCTTCTTCTCCCAACTGCAAATGACCGTTATTGCTGGAAAATTGAGAATTAGCACCGCGGCCGGGTTCTGCTTGTCCCAAAACTAGCAAAATGTTGAGCGAATCCGCAGGCTGCAGGGGTGGCAAAGGTTCAACATTGCTGGTAGTGCGGCTGAACAGCAGTTGCTGCGACAGAGAAATTGCCGGTTGACCTGCTTGAGGCTGCATAATTTCCCAAGGCAAAGCAATTAAATACGGTTCGCGCAAATCTACGCGCACTCGCAGGGGTAGATTTTGCCCGATCGCGATACCTTTACTTTCCTGGAGACTACCTTGAATCGGCCCTTCAAACAGCCACTGCCAAAGATTAATCCCCAAATGCTGCATCAGGCGACTGCTGTAGCTGGCCGGTGGCGGTGGCGGATTCTGCTCCCCCCTGTCGCCCCACCCCGCTTGACCGAGGTGGATCGGCACAGAGGGCGCCGGTGGAGGTAGCTGTAGGGAGTGAGGGGTTCGTTGTTCAGTTTGTGCCAGTATATTCTGGCTGTTTTCCGGCGAGAATATACTGGCATCTGGATTTAGGGGCAATTCGTGAATTGTCCCGGAGGGCGAAAACATTTCCTGCCAAGCTTTCCATGATTGGGATAGGGTATCGGGCCACATACAGTCGTGGTGAACGTACCCGCTGGGATAAGGAGCTTGTAGAACCCAAGTGGCAAAATGGTTTGCCCCAGCGGTTCTCAGGCGAGCGATCGCTATACTGAGGCAAGGACTTTCAGGGCGCGCCATTCACAACTACCGACTCTGGATATAGGGTTGGATTGAGTTTCTCTATTAGTAGTTTATCGGGTTTGGGGTGTGATGGAGTGCGCGAGATTGCTTTGGGAGTTATTACTTTTACTTAGTGCCCAAAAATTTATCTAAATTCGGTACATCTACCCAAGTTCCCGTAGCGTTCGACTCCTGGGTCAAATCCATCAACAACTGCGAGTAAACCCCTTCTCTGAGCGAGGGTATCAACGATTTACCCGAATCTATTGCTTCTACCCACCTATCTACTACTCGAATAAACGGTGCAATTCTCCCGTCTGGATAAACTTGAGGAAACTCCAATCTTTGAGGAATTTTGATTTCAGCTAAAGGTTCTCCACCTTGGGAACCCCACAAGCGAAATCCGTGTACGTAATCTTGCTGGTTGTCGCTTCCCAACATCAACGTACCCTGACTCCCGTATATTTCCACCCAGTGTCCCCGCCCTTGATAAGTAACAGAACTCAAACAAACCTGACAAGGCGTTCCCCCGGCTACTTCCAACATCAACGTGCAAGAATCATCTGCATCAACTAATTTTAAATTTCCCGAATCATTCGGATCGGGCCGCGCCGAAATTCCTGTAATCAAGTGCCCAGAAAGCCTCTGCGGCGGGCCGAACAGCCAGCTAATATAATCAAAAACGTGAGAACCAGTCGCGCCCAAAACTCCGCCGCCACGATCTTTTTGCGCGTACCAATTCCAGGGGCGAGTCGCATCAGCGCGGCTCGACACCAGCCAATCAACCTTAATTAAACGCTTTTCTCCCACATATCCTGTGGCCAATAGTTCTGCTAGCAGTTGCCATGCGGGGATGAATCGAAATTCAAAGTCCATTGTGGCAATTGCTCTGGCACCACCCTTTTTTAAATCGGTTTGAGATTCGCTGTTTGCCAATCGGTAAAGTTCCCTGGCTTCATTGGCTGTCAGGGCTGTGGGTTTTTCTAATAATAAATGCTTGCCTGCTTCTAAGACGGTTTTTGCCATTTCATAATGCAAAAATGGCGGCGTGGAAATGCTGGCACCCGCTACTTCTGGGATGGCTACTATATCGGCGATCGAGTCGCAAGCGTAGGGGATATTATGGCTAGAGGCGATCGCCTTTGCTTTGTCTAAATTCCGGTGGTAAACAGCCACAACCTCTGTCCGGTGATGTGCCTGGAATCCGGGAAGGTGCACTTTTTGACCGAAACCTGTACCGACTACTGCCACGCCAATTTTTGACATAATTTTCTAATTGGGAATTGGGAATTGGGAATTGGGAATTGGGAATTGGTAGCCCCTAACATATAACTAACGACTGCAACATCTGCCTGAAGGTGGATAATTAATCCGTGTATTCGTGTCCTCATCTTTGTCGTACTTGGCTTCTTCCCTCATCCTTCTTCCTTCTTCCTTCTTCCTTCTTCCTTCTCCACCCATTCAATTACTTGTTTTCCCAAACTAACCCCGTCAAACAAGTCAATTTCTCTGATCCCTGTAGGGCTGGTGACATTAACTTCCGTGAGATAACCGCCAATGATATCAATGCCGACAAAGTACAGTCCGTCCCGTTGCAGCACGGGTTCTAACTGAGTGCAAATTTGCAGTTCGCGATCGGTAATTTCTGTTTTTGCGACTCGGCCGCCGACGGCCATGTTGCCGCGAAATTCATTGCCAGTGGGAATACGGTTGATAGCACCGATGGGCTTGCCATCCAACAGTATAATCCGCTTGTCTCCCTCTTTTGCTTCCGGCAGATAAGTCTGAATCATCACTGGAATTTGCCCTTGTTGAGTGCTAATTTCGACCAGGGAGTTGAGATTGCGATCGTCCGCTTCCAAAAACAAAATCCCCTCGCCAGCTTTGCCGCCCAAGGGTTTAAGAACGGCCGCTCCTTTTTTCTCAACAAATTGCCGAATTACCTGCTTGTTTTGAGAAACAATTGTCTCGGGGATCGCTCCCTCAAATTGCAAAGCATACATTTTTTCATTCGCCGCCCGCAATCCTTTGGGACTGTTAACTACCAAAGTTTTAGCCGGATCGATGCCATCTAGAAGGTAAGTAGCGTAGAGGTAAGGAATGTTGACTGGGGGGTCTGTCCGCATAAATACTGCGTCCATTGCTTCGAGAGGCTGCAAAGTAGGCTGTTCCACCTCGTACCAAGCCTCAGCAGCCTCCCAGCGTCCATCTACGACTTTTACAGGGGTGAGTGCTACCCGACTGAGCATTGCCCAGGTTTTGCCGCCGATGACGCTTAGTTCGTTGGCTTGAGTCGCCCAGACTTCGTGACCCAACTCTTGAGCTGCCTCCATCAGCGCTACGCTGGTATCGTGTCCTGGAATTAGTCGCGCGAGGGGATCGATGATGAATGCAAATTTCATTGTCAATTAAAATTAAGAATTGGTCGCAGGAAAATTTGGGCTGACTGAAAATTCGACAGGGAATGCCTTATTTTGCTGCTAGCAGCGGGTCTAGCTGGCCTAGAGCATCAAGTTTGTGCATTTCGTCGCAGCCACCTATGTGTTGGTCGTTAATGAATATTTGTGGCAGGGTGCGGCCTCCGTTGGCTCGATCGGTCATTTGAGCTCGTGCTGCTTCATCTCCGTCGATCGCGTACTCTGTAAAATCCACCCCTTTTCGCTTCAGCAGTGCTTTTGCACGAATGCAAAACGGGCAAGTTCTCCAAGTGTAAATTTCTATTTTAGGGGTCATCGGACGAGCAAATAATAACTATATTTTTTAATTGTAATCTTAACCAATCTTATTTTAATTTTTTAATAGTTGCAGCAAGCAAGCTGTAAAGTTATTATTTATACAATTTCTTTAATTTTAGCCTAAAAATAAAAAAAACACCCACGCTTGAAAAGACGGAGAGAGTTTGAAAACAAGCAGCAGGTTGGGCCTGCCTACCGTTGCTGACCAACCTGCTTGTTTCGTCTTCTGCCGGAACAGATGATTCCTGCGCCTGTCACCATGAGTCCTACCACCATACCGGGTTCAGGGATAGTAGCTCTTGACGGCTTGGACGTGGAGGTGGTGTATATGTTTCCCAAGTCCCCCGCGGCGGGCGCCGTTAGTGGTGGTTCGGTTGCGGGTACTTCCTGTACCGGGTCTGCTGGTGGTGATTCAACTACCTGCTCTTGCGGTACCGGGTCTGCTATGACTGCTGGTGGTGATTCAACTACCTGCTCTTGCTGCACCGGGTCTCGCAGGGATGCTGGTGATGGTGATTCAACTACCTGCTCTTGCGGTACCGGGTCTCGCAGGGATGCTGGTGATGATGAGGTTGTTGCTGATTGCTGGCTGCTTGCCTGGCCTTGCGCGCACTCAGTTGAAAAGTTTCCGGGCCCGCACACATCTACTGCTGAAGCCGGAGGGGCAGCAGCTAGATAGTAAAACGCTGTTGCCATTGTGGCAGAGAGTCCAATTCCTAGTTTTGCCAGTGGCGTAAACATAACTATTTAGTTAAACAGTGGTAAAATCTGAAAATAGAAATAGTCCTAGAGATTAGCGCTGCACGACGGGCAAGGATTTTACAGTTCTTACAATAAATGGATGTTTTCTTTCGCGAGCGCCTGTAAAAGATAGTATAGCGCTTGAGGTGACCGCCCAAACACTTTAAGAATATTATTCTCTTTCACCTTGACCTCGCGTACCGTGGTTTGCACTAGGAAGTGGTTTGCACAGAGTGAAGCAACATCTTTTTGCAACCTCTCAACCAACAGCCGTTACAGCCATTAACAAAGAGTGTTTTTACCTTGACCGCCGCCTCCTGAAATTAATTATTTAACCGAGCGCAAACCAGAGCTGCTGTATTGTACTTTGTAATGCACAATCTGGCTACTCTTCTATAATCTCATGGTTCGACGATATCTGTCCTCAGTATATGTACGTGTATTCCTGACTGTCAACCAGTTAAAAGGAATATTTAAGTATTTACCGAGGGTAGAGGGCGTATTGAATGAGCTGAGCTAGTCGATCGCGGAGACTTTCCATCCCGAGACCTTTGGCGGCAGAAATAAATACGGCTTGAGGAAACTCTTCTCGGGCGAGGGCGAGAGTATCTCCATCTACAGCATCGATTTTGTTAAAAACTACAAGGGCTGGCCCGGGAGTTACGGGCATATCTGTCAAAATATTCATGACCGATCGAATTTGGCTCTGCCACGCGGGATGCGAAAGATCGACAAGGTGCAGCAAAGCATCGGCGTCAGTGACTTCTTCGAGGGTAGCTCGAAAAGCGTCGATCAAGGCGGGGGGCAGTTCCCGAATAAAGCCCACTGTATCTGTGAGGACGATCGACAGCGGTTCCCGAGTGACAGTGCCAGGAATGGTCAACCGTCGCGTTGTGGGGTCGAGAGTGGCAAATAACTGGTCGGCGGCATAAACCTCGGAATTGGTGAGCAGGTTGAGCAGAGTCGATTTACCGGCGTTGGTGTAGCCGACGATCGCCACTGAGGGTACTTCGTGGTGGTGCCGGTTCTGCCGCAGCCGGAAGCGGTGGGCCAGCAGTTGATTTACTTCTTGCTGCAATCGAGAAATGCGTTTGGCGATTGTCCGCCGTTCGGTTTCTAGTTTGGTTTCCCCGGGGCCTCTGGTACCGATGCCGCCGCCCTGCCTGGACATTGCCTGACCGCGACCTCTGAGCCGGGGCAGGGCGTACTCTAGCTGAGCGAGTTCGACTTGCAATTTACCCTCGCTCGATCGAGCTCTTTGGGCAAAGATGTCGAGAATTACCTCTGTTCGATCGACAACGCGAAGACCTATCTGAGTTTCCAAGTTCCGTATTTGTGCGGGGGACAGGTCGCGATCGAATACAACGAGGTTAGCGCTAACCGTCTGAGCGGTGAGGGAAATTTCCTGAACTTTGCCTTCGCCGACGACTGTCTGCGGATTGGGGCGCGATCGTTTTTGGCGCACTGTTTGCAGCACCTGACCCCCGGCGCTTTCAACCAGCCGCGTGATTTCTGCCAGGCCGTCCTCAAAATCCAACTGAGTCATGTGCTGAGTCATTACACCTACCAACAGCACTTTGTCTTGGTCTGCATCGACCTGCTTAGCGACGAACTCTGCTTCAAACTCTGCTTCGAGTCCTTCCACCAAATCCAGAAAGTCTTGGTCGGCGAGCTCGTCCAAATTTAGCGGTTCTGAGATTTTCCAGGGAAAGTGTTGAGTTTTGATTGGTGACTTTTGAATTGAAGGCTCTTCTATTTCATCAGTAGAATCTGGTTCTAACTGAGCGCTCAAAACAGAGAACTCAAAATTTGGCTGGTCTCCCTGGGGTATCAGGTGAGCGAGATAAGCTTCTTGGATGTAACCAGTCGCACCGCCCCCGCGGCGCTGAAATCCTCCGCCGGTCAGTGTCAGCCAAACCAGGGCATCCAGGCGCTGAATTGCCATTGCTGTGAGAGCTGCTTCGCTTGGGGTTTCTGGCTTCAGGTGCGTGGCGATGCAGCGAATGCCGCTGAGGCGACCTCCCCCGTAGCGGGGCAATTCTAAGGGCGCAATCTGCGTTTGGCGGGGTGTACCGACGCCGACGCGAATTACTTGTCCGCGGCGGTTGATGTAGGTGCAGATTGGTTTGTCTATTTCCGTGCTGATGGCCGCGACGCGCTGGGCGAATTCTGCCGTGGTGATGCGATCGCCCGGTAGTCGCTGGTGGTATAGCTTTTCGAGTTGCTTGAGCTGGCTGGACTTTAAACCTTGAAGATTGCCGTAGATGGTTTCGATAACTGTTTCTCCCGATCGATCTGTTTATCTCCTATTTTAATTAACTCAGGGGCGATCGTGTTCGGGTTTTAAGTTGAAATTTACTAAATTTTCTTGCCTCTAGCAGAGCGCGGATTCAGTCTTGTCTAGTCACCAGCGCCGTTGTTTGTCGGTACGGGGCGATCGGGCCTTTCACTGCAGCCTTCTAAACTTGGGGTTGTATTCAGTATCTACAGATACAGGAGCTCGCTGAAAAATTTTGCGCAACAAAAGTTAACACTTTTTTTCTTGTTTCAAAATCCTCCTTTAGACTTGTGTGTAGCTTGAGCCTACAGGCAGATAGCCAAGCAGAAATTAGGTCGCTACCATGAGAAGCGAAACATTGTTAAGGAATGTAAAAACATGGAAACTCGTCCTACTAACTTGCCTCCTACGGCTAATGCTTACAACGGCAAAGATCGGAATGCCTTTTTGTTTGGCTTCAACCCGCAAGCAGAACTTTGGAACGGTCGCTTAGCGATGATCGGTTTCTTAGCTTATTTGCTTTGGGACGCCGCTGGATATAGCGTTCTGCGCGACATTCTTCACTTTCTGCCTACCTACATTGCTCACTAATGAGTAGCTGTATTTCCTGTCTGGCAGCGTGAGTAAATGCCGCCCTTGCCAGACAGGCTAAAAGTTACAAATGGCAGCGAGTAGGGTTTGGTCCTTTGTATCTTCCGTTACTTTTGAATGGCATTAAAAGACTTCTTGATGTGATTCGATGATTACGGGTGGGGGCGCTGTCGCTGGCGCGGTGAATATTAACACCAACAGATATTTATTGCGTAAAGGCGATCGCCCCTTCTGTATTTTTGGTAAGAAATCTCATCAAGCATTTCTGATAGTTTATGAAAAATAGGAGCATCAACGATGATTAACTCAAATTTACTGGCAGTAGTAGAATCCGCTCTGACTGACACAGCATCAGGAACTTGGCAAAAGCCTCTGGTGATGTTTGTCTGCAATATCTTAGCATTGCTAGTTCTCAGCCGCAGAATTTGGTATCCCCACGTCGGGCCGAAAATGCCTTTGCCCTTTCCCTCTCTGTTTAACAATGTTAGCGTACCGGCATTTTTGGCTTGCATGAGCGCCGGTCATTTGCTGGGAGTATTCGCGATTTTGGCGCTAAGTATCGACAAGGCTATCTAGTAGCAATTGCGCGGCTGTTTTGACGATTTCTTGCTGCAATTGATTGGTTAAACGGCTGACAAAAAATGGCAGGGGTAAGTGAAAAGCACTCACCCCTAATTTTAATTTGCTCTATGGAATGACGCAGAAATCGGCTTTTGTACCATGCACTTACAACTAACGGGGCTTAAATAAATTCCAAGCCCAAACTAGCTTGCTCGACAGCAAATACCTCACCGCTGGCTTATAGCGCACCCACAAATCTATAAGATATAGCTGTTGTCAAAGCTTCTAAGACCTCCGTAAAAGTAGTTAAAAACTGTGATGCCCTTAGCAACGACGCCATTCACCCTTCAACTGAATGCCGCTTGAGGATGAAGATTCGTGCAATCCCACAGGAGTCGGAGTGGATTAGCCTTGTGGGCATTGCGAGTTTGAATATGATGCTGACATGAATGTGCCTCTTAATATTGCTGCTTTGGGGGTGTCTGTAAGCCATCCCCAAAGTCCGGGGATGAGTTGTCAACTACAGGGACAATTGTCTCTCTTTCCGATCGCTCAAATCAGAGGCTAAAGCTCAGTGCTTTAGGTCGGAGTAAGCTTACTTTAGGGAATGGGATATAGCCATTTGCGAAATAATTGTGTTAAGCGCGGCATGACCAAATAGGTGAGCAGGATAACAGTCAGACCAGAGATCATCAGAGATGTGAGCAAGGCAGGAAGCCCTGATAGTAGCGGTACCAGCAAACGATTGAGAATAGAAATGGTAAAAAACACTCCCAACCATGTAACTAACGCCATTTTGTAGCGAGGGGGTGGAGCCTTCATCGGTTTATTGGGCAGCGTAAACCAGGTTTCCAATCCGGTGAGGGTTTGAATATCTTCTGGCTTTTCAATCAAAGGCTGCAATCGCTCAATCCACTCTCGCCGAACATCAGATTCAAGCCAGGCCTTGAGATTGTCGTAGCAATCGAACTTGAGAATGACCACGTACTCAGGATGGGCGTGATGCTGGGGTCGAATAGTGCTGACACCAAGATGTCCCTTGGATTTTCGTGCATCTGCGGCGATGCCATGAAACCATGCTTCGTAACCTTCCTCGCGCCCCGGTTTCACGACATGAGAGATCACAGCGGTGACTAGATAGTTTTCTTCACTGGTATTGCTCGCCAACGGTTCTTCCAACATAGAGTTTAGAGAATTAACTGAGAGAAAAGTTTTATTCAGAACAACCACCCTAGAGACACCAAATTGCTGGGCAATTTTCGGCAGCACCTCTTGAAACAGAAGGGAGATTAACGAATGCGATCGCGCAGTTTTGGCATGAGAGGAAATGACTAGCGAGATCCAGCAGCTTGTAAGGCAGTTTGGGCATGGGCGAGATCCTGCGTTTGAGCCTCCTCTCCACCCATGAGATTATCAGCATGGATGACTTCAATATCTGTGATGCCCATAAACCCAAAAATGAGCCGCAGATAGGGTTATTGGAACTCGTAGGCAGAGTGAGGCGTATCTTTTAATTAGCCTGAAATTGTGACCTAGTTCGGCCCAGACCAAGACTTGCAATCATTGACAAGACCTATTAAAAACACCCTCTACGTGACTTACACCCAAGTAGTTGTCACCGCTACGTTCCACGTAAAAGTGATAACCTAGCGATGACAATATTAACTCAGTTAAACACGAGGTAAATAAAGTAGGCGCTTTCTCACTACTTATTGGGAGATCCAGGATTTGCCGTTGCTGCATAGCTGGTCATCAGGTTTTTGTAGTCAGGAATAAACCCTGCTAACAGACTACCCAGTCCTTCAATATCGTTGCGCCAGTCACGGTGCAATTCACACACAACGCTAAACCAATTGAGCAACTGAACTCCAGCACGAGACATTCGATCCCAAGCTGCATAACGACAGGCTTCATCGAAGGTTCCAGAGGCATCGGTGACAACAAAAACCTCATAACCTGCCTCTAAAGCCGAAAGCGCACAAAAAGTAACACATACATCAGTGACAATTCCGGCAATAATCAATTGCTTCTTGCCTGTTGCTTCTACTGCTTTAACAAAGTCCTCGTTGTCCCAAGCGTTGATTTGTCCGGGACGCGGAATAAAGGGAGCATCTGGAAACTTCTCCTTCAGTTCAGGGATGATGACTCCATTGGGGCCTTGCTCAAAGCTAGTTGTCAAAATTGTAGGCAGGTTGAAAAATTTGGCTGCACTTGCCAGCGCCAGCACATTATTTTTGAAGTCGGCTGCACCAATATCACGCACAAGTGAGAACAGTCCAGTTTGATGATCGACCAGCAAAACCGCAGCATTATTCTTGTCTAGACGGTTGTATTTGAATGTAGACATGAGGTATTTTTCCTATTTGGGTTATCGGTGAATGAGGAATTGCAGAATGGAGTCAAGAATCAGAAAGCCTTGAGTTTTACCAATTAAATGTGCTTCCTTATTAACAATACTCCGGACAGTTTTTAAAGAGGGATACGATCGCTTTTGCAGCAGAGAAGTGAAAAAAGTGAGTGCAATCTG
>NZ_JAUBPO010000133.1:0-15211 GCF_036700785.1 Microcoleus sp. S28C3
AATTGTTGAGCAATAACTTGCCCGGTGTTGAAAGGCAGGTACTTTTAGATGCGATCGTTTTTTAGTCTAAACTCCAGATAATAAAGATAATGCCCGATTCCCGATGCCAGATTCCCGATTCCCTATGACAATATCTTCAAAAATCTTACTCGCCAAATTTCTAGCCAAATTCACAGGAACAGCATTACCCACCATTTTATATCCATCAGCAATCTGCTTGTACTTAAAAATAAACTGATCCGGGAAAGTCTGAATTCTAGCACATTCCCTGACAGACAATCTGCGGTAAGGCTGAGGCGAATTAGGATCGAAAATGCGTTTATCCTTAGCAACTAAAATCATTTTATTAGCTTGAGGATGGAGAGGTGCGTGTCGGCCGCTCGCCTGAATTGTAAAAGAAGGTTCCGACCAACTTCTCACTCGATTTCGCGACATATAAATACTGGAAAATCCCAAATCGGCACATTCGTGATTGGGAATAAACGGGTGATAGTTATCTACTTTACCTTTAATTGGAATTGGGGCGATCGACTCCAAATCAGAAATCGCATTTCTTAAAGTCAAAATCTCATTCCCAGGTTCGGGAAACTCAAAACCAAAACCGAGATTTTCCCGATAGCCAACAACAATCACCCTTTGCCTATCTTGCGGAACACCAAAATTTTTAGCATTCAACAACTTGTACGAAACCCGATACCCGATCTCCTCAAACTGCGATAATATATGAGTAAAAGCTTCCTTGTTTCTGGGAGCTAAGATACCGCTAACATTCTCAGCTAAAAAAAACAAAGGCTGCTTGTCCCGCACAATTCTGATATACTCCCAGAAAAGTTGACCCCGACTGTCATCAATCCCTCGTTTAGCGCCGGCCGCACTCCAACTTTGACAAGGAGGGCCGCCGATTATCCCAATACAGTTGGGAATTTCATCAGATTTGATTTTTCTGATATCTCTGCGATCTAAAATAGTTTCAGGATGATTGAAATTATACGTATCCCAAATAGACTTATCATATTCATTCGCCCAAACCGGATTAAAGCCAGCTAAGCGAAAACCCAAATCTAATCCGCCACAACCCGAAAATAGAGAAATAATATTCATACCAATCGACATCTATCTCCTCTCTTCCTTCGCGCCTTCGCGATTCGTTAAAAAATCCAATAATCCTCAATGAATGCAGAATCCATCCTTCAATCTTACCAACATTTCGGCGTCCATCTCGGCTTAGAAAGAATTCACCAACTTCTCCAAAAACTAGACAACCCCCACCAACAAGTACCCATTATCCACATTGCCGGCACCAATGGCAAAGGTTCCGTTTGCGCTTATGTCTCTTCCGTACTAACAGAAGCGGGCTATCGAGTCGGGCGCTACACATCCCCGCACCTAATCGATTGGACAGAAAGAATTTGCATCAACCAAAAACCGATTGCCCCAACAGCATTGCAACAGTGTCTAGAACGAGTTGTCGCCGCCACCGAAAACAACACCGAAACTCCCACTCAATTTGAAATAATCACCGCAGCAGCTTGGCTGTATTTCGCCGAACAAAAAACAGACATCGCAGTCATAGAAACTGGATTGGGCGGTAGATTAGACGCGACTAACGTTTGCGAAACACCTCTCGCTAGCGTCATTACTTCTATTAGTCTCGAACACTGGCAAATACTCGGTCCCACTGTCGCCGATATTGCTGGGGAAAAAGCGGGAATTCTTAAAGCAAAATGTCCGGCCGTGATCGGAGAATTGCCAGAATCAGCTAGAATAGTAGTAGAAAAACGCATTCAAGAATTAGACTGTCCGGCAACTTGGGTAAAACCAGCAATAGATTTAGGACAAGGATTCGCAGAATATCAGTTAAATCAAAATGCGGTTAAAATAAAATATCAATTGCCGCTGCTGGGAAAAATTCAACTAATGAATTCAGCAATTGCGATCGCAACTTTGCAAACTCTTCAAAACCAAGGATGGCAAATTTCCCCAACCGCCCTCGAAAACGGTATCGCCAAAACCCAATGGCCCGGAAGACTCCAGCAGACAACTTGGAAAAACCGCAAACTATTAATTGACGGCGCGCACAACCCCGCCGCAGCGATCGCCCTGCGTGAATATGTCGATCGCCTGAACAATCACCCGTCACCGATTAACTGGGTAATCGGCATTCTTGCGACTAAAGACTGCGATGATATTTTGAAAGCATTACTGAAAAAGGGCGATCGACTTTACTTAGTACCCGTACCCGATCAAAACTCATCATTCCCCGCAGAATTAGCCACCCTAGCTCAAATTATCTGCCCGGAATTAACACTCTGTCAAGCCTTCTCCGACTTAACAACGGCTTTAGATGCTGCTGTTACAGGTGACAACCTAACAATCCTTTGCGGTTCGCTTTATCTCGTCGGATATTTTCTGCAACAACAACAATCCCAAGCTTAAACGCATCAGAATTGTGTTTCTTCCTCAGTAAAGATTGGAGGCCACAATTCCGAAACGGGCAATTCCCAACCGGGAAAAAGTTCTGCTACTGTTAATATATCGCCATTTCCTAAAACAGTCGGTTCACCTGTCGAGCGATAAATAGTCACTGTTTCTTCATCAGGATCGATCAGAATTCCGACGATCGCACCCAATTCTATAAACTTCAAAACCTTGGTTTCTATAAGCTTAATGCGATCACTCTGAGATTTAATCTCAACCACCAAATCGGGGACAAGTTCTCCAAAATAACGCGGACTTTGGCGCAAGCGGGCGGCGCGCACAAAAGAAACATCCGGTGCTTTGACATTCGTATCCGGCATGATGAAACCGCCTGCGGAGTCAAAGACTCTCCCCAAGCGACGGGGATAAACCCAGTTACCCAGCAAGCGAATCAAAATACTGCTGATTTCACTGGATACGATGTCTGATGGCCCCACAATTGAAAGTCTCCCGTCTTCTAGTTCAATTTTGTAATCTAAACCCGCTTCTGAAAAAAGGGTTTGAACTTGGTTTAAATCTTTGAGTGTCATCGCTGGCATAAGAATTTTCTCCTATTCCGATCTGAGCTTCGATTTTAACACGAGTCAAATTTCTGAATATTTGAGGAATTCCGGCTATCTTCCTACAAATTATCAATCAAGCTGCATTGAGAAAGGCGATCGCACGGGATAAATAAACTCGGTTTATGGGATGAACGATCGTTCTTATCAACAAAGATTTACCTCTCAAATAGTCGTGATTGACTTATCAAGAGTTTTTCTCCGACTCCGCATTGTCAAGAGGCGGTAATTTCATCATTCGATAATAACTTAAAAGCTTATATATGCTTATATATATGGCGGCACATATTCCCATTATTTAATAATACGTCAAGTTGTAGAAAAAAGCAAGGGGCGATCGAAAAAAAAATCCCGCCCCAGCTTCAATTAAAAACTACCTTTGATCCCAAGCCTTAGCGGCATCAGCCACAGCTTGATCTACCGACTTCTCCTCCAACATTGCCGCTTGCAAATTGTCATAAATCGCCTTTTGCAGCTTCTTAACATCCTTCAAAGGCGGAATCAATAGCTCGGCGGAACTCAACCCAGAAGCACTAACAACGCGAGCTCGATCGGCTGCGGGAGCATCAGCGGGAACGCTCTTAAAATAACCGTCCTGCAAAGCCTCAACCGTAGAAGGCAAAACATTAGCAGCCTTTGCAAAAGCCAACTGATTTTGAGAATTAGTGACATACAGAGCAAACTTGACGGCATCATCAGGGCGCTTGCTGTCGCGGGGCACAACCAAATTCATCACCGCCACAGTCTTCTTGCCGGTTTCCCCCGTAATTTGAGGCGCAGCAGCCGAAACAGCACCAATACTCGGCGCATTCTCAGAAATCGCCTTTAAAAACTGAGGCCCCGAAGCTAACAAAGTAGTTTCCCCAGCTTGATAAAGCTCGATCGCCCTGCGATGTCCCTGCACCAAAACATCCTGCGGCAAAAGTCCGCCCTTGTACAAATCTACCCAATACTGAAAAACAGCTTTGCCATTAGCAGTATTAAAAGCCGCCTTGCCTTTAGCATCAACCAAAGGCACACCCATCTGAACGAAAGATTGCAAAACTTCCGCCGAATCTTCCGGCACAAAAGTCACAAAAAAAGCAAACTTACCAGTCTTCTCCTTTACCTGCTTCGCAACCTGTGCTAACTCGGCATAAGTAGCCGGAGGCTTAGCAATTCCAGCCTTCTTTAACAACTCCGTATTGTAAATTGTCACCCCAGTCGTGAGATACCAAGGAATGCCAAAACTCTTGCCGTCGAGCATACTAGCTTTCCAGATATTTGGGAGATAGAGCGATCGAACTTGCTGCGGAATCCGAGAATCCAAATCCAGCCAAGCATTGCGTCCCGCCAACAGCGAAGCAAAATCGGGATTTAGGTTCACCACATCCGGCGCAGTTTTCGCCGAAACCGCGCCCAAAATCTTGCTTTCCATCGCCGACCAAGGAACGTCCACCCAACGCACCTTCACCCCCGGATTTTCCGCTTCAAAACCGGCGATCGTCTTGTTGAAATACTCAGTAAACTGAGGTTGAAGCTGCATAGTCCAGAACTCGATTTCCTGCGTATTATTTGCCTGGGAATTAACAGCCGGCTTGCTGCAACTCACCACCGCAGCCAGCAGCAGCCCCACCAGCCCAAAAACAGCAAACAGTTGCCAAGATTTACGTTTCATAGAATAAAATTTGAGAGTTATGGGAACCGTTAGAGAAAAAAGCGATCGCCCGAATCAAGCGCGATCGAGTCAGTAACAGAGTTTTGTACCTGGGCCCAGGAGCGAGATAGTCTGTTTTTGTGCAGAATCGGCAGGTTTTCGGTCGATCGAGCTGGAATTTATTGACATTCGCAGCAGAATAGCTATTGTCAAGTAAATTGGATAGCATAAAATCGGAACTAGCGATCGCGCAACACAGACGGAGCAGCGCAGCTACGGCGGGATACCGAGATTGCAGCACTCTTTCGGCAGTTGGAAACCAACCCTCCAACACCGGGCGCGCTGAATCAGGCTGGCCAACTACAAAAGAAAAAAATAGCAATTACCGGCGACCCAATCACATGGTTAACTTTTTCAAAGGTCTACTTTCCCAACGCCAGCCAGGAATCGGGATCGAAATAGCCCCAGACCGCATCAACATCATTCAGCTCGAAAAGAAAGCTCAGGCATTAAAATTAGGCATCCTAGCCTCAATAGAAGTTCCAGAAGACTATGTACAAGAAGGACAAATAGTCGATCCGCCAGGAATGGCAGAACTAATAAAAGCCGTCCTCGCCGAAAACAAAATCAAAGCCAAGCGAGTAGCCACAGCCATTCCCGGCCGCGAAGCCGTCATCCGCTTAATCCCTGTTCCCGCAGAGCTCAACGAGGAAGAACTGCGGGATTACATGAACGCAGAAGCAGGACTGTACTTGCCGTTTCCCAGAGAAGACGCCGACGTAGACTATCAAAAAATAGGCCTTTTTGTAGATGACGACGGAGTAGAAAAAGTGCAAGTCGTGTTAGTAGCAACCCGCAGAGAAGTTACCGACACATACATCGAAACCTTCAAAGAAGCCGGACTGATTATAGACGTACTAGAAGTAACCAGCTTTGCTTTAATCCGCACCCTCAAAGAACAACTGCAACAATTTTCCTCCCAAGAAGCAGCAGTTCTCACCGCCATAGAATTTGACAGCACCGAGTTAGCTATAGTAGTGGACGGCATACCTCAGTTCAACCGTACCATCCCGATCGGCACCTACCAAATCCAGACCGCCCTCAACCAAGCTATGAACCTGCCGCCAACCAGAGACACCAGCGAACTGCAAGGCATGACTCTGCCAGTCACAGATACAATGGGCGCGTCGGGAGACGCCAATCCCGGCACAAATGCGATGATTAAAGTATTGGGAGAACTAGCAGACGAACTGCGCCGCTCAGTAGACTTTTACCTCAACCAGAGCGAAGAACTTGAAGTAGCGCAACTGCTGTTAGCGGGTCCTGGAGCTGCGATCGGCAAACTAGACGAATTTTTCATGCAAAGATTAAGCTTGCCGGCATCTCAAGTCGATCCCATCGAAACCCTAGGACTCGAAATCAGCGAAGAAATTACCCCAGAACAGCGAGCAGGTTTAGGAGTCGCCCTAGGTTTAGGACTGAGGGAGGTGATGTGACCTAACAGTTTTAGATGGGAGAAAAACCGATTTGAGAATTTTAGGTAAAAACCCCTGCCCAAAGAAGAAGGCAGAAAGCAGAAGGTAGAATATTGGAGGTAGAAGGTAGAAGGTAAAAGGTAGAATATCTCTGAGGTAGAAGCAGCCCATTCCTTCAGTAGAAGGAAGAAAGTTGTTTCTTTCTTCCCTAAATAAATCCTTCACTTGTACCAGCAATCTTGGGTTCTGTCAAAAATCTAAAATTTCAAATTTAAATCTATAGCAACAGCCAAGACAGTTAGGACCTTCTTAATTGCTGAAACATAAGCGTTCGATTCCTTCTTACTTCTACCTTCTTCCTTAGTGTCTTCTACCTTCTTCCTTAGTGTCTTCTACCTTCTACCTTCTACCTTCTGCCTTCTACCTTCTACCTTCTGCTATAAAATCGAGTGAAGCCATGTACAGCCTAGATATTAATTTTCTCAACGACCGGCCGGACTACAAACCTGTCGCAGCAGCCAAAAGCTCAGCTAAAAAAAGTTCCGGTGGAGCCAAAGACCAACTGCCCCTAATTGGGGCGCTGCTGTTTGCCTTCGGCCTCAACGCCGCAGTCATGGGCGCTTGGTGGTGGGCGACTAACGACAATACCAACTTGGCCGCACAACAAGCAACCATCGACGAAGAACTAGCAAAGTTAAACACTCAAGCCAACACCATCAAAGCCATCAACGCCGAAACCGACCAAGTTACCGCCGAATACAAAGCATTAGCCGGAGTATTCGACCAAATTAAACCTTGGTCGGCGATGCTGCAAGACCTGAGTGCCCGCACTCCGGCGGGAGTGCAAATTGCCAAAATCGAGCAAATCGACCCCAGTCCGTCCCCCGTTGCAGCAGCACCCCCTCCCCCCGCAGCAACTCCCGCTGCCTCCCCGGGGGCGAGTCCGTCTCCAGCCAGCCCCACCCCGGCTGCTGCTCCCGCCCCCGTCGTTCCGCCGCAGCAGCAGGCAGCAGCAAAAGTACAAATTTCAGGGATAGCCAGTACCTTTGCTCAAGTTAACGACTTTATGTTGCTAGTCCAGCGCTCTCCTTTCTTCCTCAACACCGATACCAAACTGGTAGCGGCCACATTAAAAAACAACCCCGCACAATTACAAGTGCGCAACCAAAACGCAGCAGCACCAGCAGAACTTCCCAAACTGCGGCCGGTGGTGGAATATAAAATTGAAACAACACTCAGCCCGACGGGAGCCTCCGAGTTGCTCCCCGAGCTGCGGAGCAAGCAAGCAGACGGGCTAGCAATACGGATAGAAACACTTCAAGAAAAAGGAGTGCTAGAACCACAAAAACCAGAGGTGAAAAAACCATGACAGCAGCAAATGAGTTTATTCCCAGCGGCGGAAAAGCAGAAGAGTCCTCAGCTAAGGAAATATTCGGGATTAAGCTGACGCCCCAAGTCCAAGCAATCGGCGTCGCGGTTCTAGGTCTCGGAATTGCCGGCTACCTCGGCTACCAGTTCGTACTGCCCGAATTCCAAAAAAGCGGCGAATTCAAGCAAAAGCTTAGCGAAAGCAAGCAAACGCAACTTCAATTGCAAACTCAAATTCAAAAAAAGGCAGAAGCAGAAGCAAAGCAAGAAGAAGCAAAACAGCGCCGCGCCAACGTGACGGCAATGTTTGCCAGCGACGCCAGCGCCAACACGCTTTTGCTGGACATGACCCAACTGGTTAATAGAATCAACGCCGGCGTGCAAGGAGATGACCTCAAGGCTAAAATTACCAAATTTGAGCCGGATATCCCGCCAGCAGCAGCAACGGCCGCGCCGGGAGCTCCAGACCCAGATATTCTGGCCGATACCTCCTTCGGGCCGTCCCTGGCTGGCAAGCTCAGACGCAAAAAATTTAAGGTAGAGTTTGAAGGCACTTTCGCTCAAACCCGCAATTTTATGCGTAACTTGGAGTTGATGCAGTCGCTGTTGGTAGTGAGGAATTTGAAATCTGAATTGCTAGCATCTAATCAGGCAATTGAAGTTGAGTTTTTGAAAGGGAAAATAGTTCCTGTGGAGCAGCCGCCAACTAAAATTAAAACTGCTTTTGACTTGCACGCGCTGCTGCCGTTAAAGCAAGAAGAAAAAGCGCCAATCCCGGCTCCGAGTCCTGTTGCTAAGTAGCGGTAGTTTGGCGGATATTAGCTATTATTCCCAAGTCGCTATTTCACAACAAAAATGGAGAATACAGAAGGTAGAACTTTGAAGATTGAAGGTAGAAGTCAAAAAATTAGGAATGCCATAAAATAATTTTTTATATGGCACTCAAAAATTAGATCTTAGACCTAATTTCTTCTAATATCAGTTCCCAAAAATAATGAAACTGTAGGATAGCTTCTAACCCTTATGTCATCAGTTATTCCTAATCGAAAATCTAAAATCGAAAAGGGCATAACTTCTCCTTTCAAAAAGGATTGAATCGAGAATCTTTCAGTCAGTTTAGCAGCTAGCGACAAAAGACTGCTAACAACAAATAACAAAGTGTAGTTGAGGAGAGAACGTGAAACAGCATCTACGGTTAAGTGGAGGACTCTTATGCAGCGCTGCAGGAGTTATCATCGCCCAAGCCCCCGTCTTGGCAGTGCCGACTCAAGTCACAGGAGTGCAAGTAAGTCAAGGCAATAATGGGGTAAATATTGTCCTAGCTACGGAAAAGGGCGATCGCCCGCAAGTTTTCGCCATCAATAACGGCAATACTTACCAAGCCACAATTATTAACACCCAGCTCCGCTTGCCACAAGGCAACAGCTTCCGTCAAGATAACCCCGCTCCGGGAATTTCTTCAGTAGAAATCAGCCAGGTAGAGGCTAACAGCATCCGCGTTGTGGTGGCGGGCACCAACGGAGTTCCCAACGGACAAATTGTTCCGGGACAAGGCCAAAGCATCGTCCTCAGCGTTGCCGGACAGGGCGGGACTGAACAGTCTGCCCAAACTGCACCTCCGCCGCCTCCGGGACTGCCGCTGAGCCAAACAGCTCCCCGGCCGGCTCCCCAAATTCGCACGTCGCAAAACCCAGGCGTGCTGCTGCCAAATCCCGAAGTTACTGTTACTAGGAACGATCGCCCCCCCCTCCCCAGCGAAATACAATCCCAGACAAATCAGGCGGCGCCTTTCCAGCCACGGGCCGTGGCGCCGCCCTTGGGAGATATCGCGGTGTCTAACATCGCCCCAGGCGTGGGAAATATTGAACTGAGTTCGGGAGAACGCATCCCCCGCTTGGTGTTGCGGGATGCCCCAGTCCGAGACGTTTTAGCTCTGCTGGCCCGCGCTGCGGGATTGAACATCGCTTTTACAGGCGGCGGGGCCCCAGGTCAACCCGGCCAACCCGCGGCCGCACCGGGAACGACAGGCTCCGATGAAGGGCCGAAGATTTCCTTGGACATCGAAAATGAGTCGGTGCAAGATGTTTTCAACTACGTGCTGCGGATTAGCGGGCTGCAAGCTAACCGCCAGGGGCGGACGATTTTTGTAGGGACTAGCTTGCCGATCGACTCGCGCAATATTATCATTCGGACTCTGCGGCTCAATCAAGTTCGGTCTACGGATGCAGCTAACTTTTTGAGCGCTCAAGGCGCGGAAACTCAACTGCCGATTACTCGGGTGACTATTCAAAGCGTGGGCCAGGGAAATGCGGCGCGGGATGTGGAAATTAGGGAACCGGACATTAAGGCGATCGGCGCTAGGGAAGGCACGGGGCCGCTCTTGCTGAGGGGACTGTCAGTGCTGGCGGATTCTCGGCTCAATTCCATCACTTTGGTGGGCGACCCGCGCAAAGTTGATATGGCTGTGGCTTTCTTGACACAGCTAGATTTGCGCCGCCGTCAAGTGGCTGTCAACGTCAAGGTGATCGATATCAACTTGTTGGGAAACAACAACACTAGCAGCAGTTTCTCTTTCGGAATTAATAACAATTTCTTCGTCAATGACAACGGAGTAGCAAGTCTCAATTTTGGAGGCAGCGCCCCTCCTGCCAGGCCGTTTGGCGAGACGGGTGGCATAAATTCTCGACCGATCGTCGAGAACCCAGTAGTCGGGGAGCCTTTCTACGATCCGAACGGCAGGCTACTTAACGTGCCGCTGACAGCACCGGGCGGCGGGTTGTTCGTGCAGCCGACAGCGCCGGTTACTACTGACCCTACGCGAGTTGGGATTACCGATTACACGCCGTTTCAGAGAGACTTAACCACTGGAGCGCTAACTTCTGTGGGAAGTGCTACTTTCAGCCTGTTCCCGCTGTTTCAATATCCCAGGAGGTTCCTGTCTGCGTTGCAGGCAACTATTCAGAGCCAGAATGCCAAAATCCTGACCGATCCGACTTTGGTGGTTCAAGAAGGAGAAACGGCAAATGTGAATATTACTGATGAGGTGATCAGTAACATCACGTCCGACACCCAGACTACCGGAAATACAAGTACCACAACGGTGACGGCAGTCAAAGACAGGGCTGGTTTGCAGTTAGGGGTGGCGATCGACCGGATTGACGACAACGGCTTTGTGTCTCTGCGGGTGAACCCGATTATCAGGACACCGGGCACCCCCCAAAACCTGAGCACGGGCCCGAACACCAATACTATCAGGCTGCTGGGCGAGCGCTCGTTGCAATCGGGGTTAATTCGCCTGCGGGACGGTCAGACTTTGATTGTTTCGGGGATTATCCGCGACGAAGAACGGATTACAGCGAACAAGATTCCGATTTTGGGAGATTTGCCGATTATCGGTTCGCTGTTCAGGAGCACCAATAAGGCCAACCAGCGGGCGGAGTTGATTGTATTGCTGACTCCGCAGATTTTGGATGATAGCGATCGATCGAACTTTGGCTACCAAAACAACATCAGTCCCGACGCGCGCCAACTGTTGCAGCGCAGCCAGCCCGTCCAGCCGAGGCAGTAGAGCGAAGGAAGAGGGAAGAGGGCATTGGTGTCAACTTGGCGCTCTTTCCCCTCAGTCCGACAGGGGTTGAAACCCCTGCCTCAAAGCTAAAGTCCTCTAAAAGAGGGCTATAGAACTCATTAGTCCTCTTTTAGAGGACTAGACATGACTCTTTCAGTCGTCTTCAGACGACTTCAGCTATGAGACAGGGACTTCAGTCCCTGGCGGGTTTCGGGAGAATGAAACAGCCCTGCCCCACGGGGGGAAGGAGAGAGCAGGAAATGAAGAAGGAAGAAGGAAAAAGTTTTCCTTTAGCCCTTGACAAATGACATTTTATTCTTTATGTTTTTCATTTTTTCAGATGTCACATCCACCGAGGCGAGAAATCTTCTCTCCAAAGTGGTATTTTTTTACCTAATTTTGGGTATTAATTCTAAAAAGTTGCCCAGTTCCATATAAATTAAAGGTTCCACCGATCCATAACGGTCGGCAAGACTTTAGAATAATGCAGTGAAAATTAGATGCTGTGGGGTTTTCAGCAATTAGAAACAAAAATTCCTTTTCTGACCAATTACCCTAGGGTAATTAGTATTCAGCAGGAGTTTTGAATTGGGGAAGCGGACAGGAGCGAAAGGGAACAACCCAAACCTCCCAAGCCACACCCCCATGCAGTTGATAACTCACAGCTAATAGTTGAACTCTGTTTGACGTATTTTGCAAACCCTGAAGGAGTGCGCAATGAACAAAGGTGAATTGGTTGATGTAGTGGCGGAAAAGGCTAGTGTCACTAAAAAACAGGCAGATGCTGTTTTGAGTGCAGCCTTGGAAGCAATCATGGAAGCTGTCTCCGACGGCGACAAGGTGACGCTGGTCGGTTTTGGCTCGTTTGAATCGCGGGAACGCAAAGCCCGCGAGGGTCGCAATCCCAAAACTGGCGACAAGATGGAAATCCCAGCAACCCGAGTTCCTGCATTTTCCGCAGGGAAGTTGTTTAAGGACAGAGTTGCACCGCCGAAAAACGCGGAATAACTGGCGAACTGAGTCTTGATTAGACCTGTACACGGTGGGAATTTAGCTTGGGCAGCCGCACTGGCAGGCTGCCCTCCCTCTGCTATTCTCGATTTTTCTGCGAGTATCAGTCCTTTGGGCCCTCCTGAGTCGGCCCTGGATGCGATTCAAGCACACTTGAGCAGTCTGACGGCTTACCCAGACCCGGATTATGGAGAGCTCAGGACTGCTTTGGGTGAGGCTTTGAATGTTGACCCGGATTGGATTTTGCCGGGGAATGGTTCGGCGGAATTGTTGACTTGGGCGGCTTGGGATTTGTCGAAGCTGGAGGCGACTTATTTGGTGACTCCGGCTTTTGGCGATTACTGGCGGGCTCTTTCGGCTTTCGGGGCGAAGGTGATCAAATGTCCTTTGGATCTCCAATTGTTGGACGCGGAGCCTGTTCGCCGATTAGAAACGGATGATTTGTCGGTTTCTAACCGTTCCCTTGTCTCCCCTTCTTTCCATCTCCCGGTTCCTCTTGCTCTCGATGCCGATCGAGGTTTACTCCTGAACAACCCGCACAATCCTACGGGTTTGCTGTTTGATAGGGAGGCGATTTTGCCTTATGTGAAGCAGTTAGGTATGGTGGTGGTAGATGAGGCCTTTATGGACTTTCTACCGCCTTCTGAGCAGGAAACTTTGATCGATGCTGTTGAGGAGTTTCCGAATTTGGTGATTTTACGATCGCTCACTAAATTCTATTCTCTGCCGGGATTGCGGTTGGGCTGTGCGATCGCCCATCCTGATATTCTGGGGCGCTGGCAGTTGCAGCGCGATCCTTGGCCTGTGAATGCTTTGGCTGCTGCTGCTGCTGCTGCTGTGGTGCGAGATACTGTTTTTGAGCGGCAAACTTGGGATTGGCTGCCTGTGGCTCGCCGAGAGCTATTTGAGGGTTTGGCTAATTTACCGGGTTTGCAGCCTTTTGCCGGGGCGGCTAATTTCTTGTTGGTTGAGTCGTCAATGTCGGTTTCTTTGATTCAAAAAAGTCTGTTGGAACGACACCAGATTTTGATTCGGGATTGTTTGAGTTTTCCTGAGTTGGGCGATCGGTTTTTTCGAGTGGCTGTGCGCTCAAGGGCTGAAAATCTGCGACTGATTGCTGGACTTGCCGAAGTTATTCGTTAGCTGACAGTTGACAGTTGTCAGTTGATAGTTGTCAGTAGTCAGTTGACTGTTGACTGTTAACAACCAATAAAAGTTGACAAACCGATTTTATTGGTCGTTTGAGCGGACATCCCCAAGAAACCCGGTTTCTATGATAAATCTTGGGTTTTGCAGCGAAATATCTAGGAATAAACCGGGTTTCTGACCCCGCGCGGATCGTCCTAAACTACTAACTAATGACTAATGACTACTGACTTCTTTATTTATGCTTGACTATGATTTAGTGATTATTGGTGGGACTCCGGCCGGACGCTATGCTGCTTTGACTGCAACTAATTTCCCGGCGCGCGTTGCTTTGGTGGAACCGCTAAGTAATTCGCAAGATTTGCCGACAGAGGGGAAAGAGTCGATCGACCTTGGTTTGAGATACAGCCAAACTTTGAGGGAGGCTGCTCGTTTTGCCCAGCAGATAAGCCGCCAGCAGTTGGGGGTTCGCTGGGAAGTCGCTAATTCCTCCATGCCGAGCGAATTGCGGTTTGACGGGGTTCTAAAGTGGGCAGAGGGTGTTGTTTCTAACTTGTCAGAAATTGATTCTCTCGGCGTTTTGGCTGCTCGCGGAGTCGATGTTATTTTTGGCAGCGGCGAGTTTGTTGCGAAACCGGATTTGGCTTTTGTTGTCGGCGGGCGTTCATTGCGATCGCTCTGTTATTTGCTAGCTTGTCCAACTCTGCCGGCGATTCCCAATATTGAAGGACTTTCGTCTGCTGGCTTTTTTACTTCGGAAACTGTCGGGGAATTAGCAAAACTTTCACAGTTGCCTAAAAGTTTGGCTGTAATCGGCGCAGATCCCAGCGGTGTCGAAGTGGCTCAGACTTTTGCTCGGCTCGGGGTTGCTGTCACTTTGGTGGTGAAAAGTTCGCACATTTTGGCTAAAGAAGACCGGGAGGCTGCTGGTTTGGTGCAAGCTGGAATGGAAGCTGAAGGAGTGCGGATTCTCACTGCTACTGAGGTGACTCAAGCTAGGGTGATTGAGGGTAAAAAGTGGATTCAAGCTGGGCCAAGGGCGATCGAAGCTGAGGAGATTTTTCTAGCCGCCGGTAGAGGGCACAATTTTTCATCGTTAAATCTCGAAGCGGCTAAGGTTCAATTCAGCGCTCGGGGGGTGATTTTAAATGAAAAGCTGCAAACAACTAATCGCCGCATTTATGCGATCGGCGATGTTGCTGGGGGTTATCCGTTCCCTCACATTGCTAATTACGAAGCTGCGGTTGCTGTGAAAAATGCTTTGTTTTTGCCCCTGTTTCAAATAGATTATCGCGGGATTCCTTGGGCGATTTTTTCCGATCCGCAGTTGGCGAGGGTTGGCTTGACTGAAGCCCAAGCAAGGCGCCGTTTTGGAGACGATCTCATTGTTTGTCGGGAATATTTCAAGAATGTTGAAAGAGCTCAAATGTCCGGGGATACAACGGGTTTTTGTAAGATTGTCGGGCGTCGCAACGGCGAGATTTTGGGAGCAAGTATTGTGGGGCCGCAAGCTGCTGAGTTGATTCACGCGATCGCTTTGGCTGTGCGTCACGGAATGAAGGTTGAGGCGATCGCCCAACTTCCTTATATTTGGTCGAGTTTTTCGGCAATTAACGGTCAAACTGCTGCTCTTTGGGAGTCGCAGCGCTTGGGTAGCAATACTTTTTCGCGCAATTTATGGGAGAATCTGTTTCACTGGCGCAGGTATTGGAATAAGTAAAGAAATCCAATGTTTGTAGTAGGAATTTGTGAAATTGCTATGATTACCCGCGAGTTAAAAAGTAACTTGCTAATAAGCTCGCTCAGCATTTAAATTGTGTGTCAACAAATAATCAAACCATGAGTGGCTCATTGCTCCGAGGCCAGAAATATGCAATTTAAATGTACAACAACTTAGGTGATTTCTGAGAAATAATTTACCAGCTAAAGTGGTCGAATCAAGATATCCCATTTGGGCAAAAGCGGATTT
>NZ_JAUBPO010000134.1:0-15210 GCF_036700785.1 Microcoleus sp. S28C3
GCTGCAATGAATGATGAATACATGATGCTTCTTCTCAAATCCTTTTGTCAAGACTGATTGAGATGCTCTTACCCTGCAATAATATCCCTATTGCCAAGGAATATATTGCCGATTTGATCGGGATGACTCGGCTGTGCCAGCACAACGTTACTTCGACATCAGAATTTGAGGATAAGTCCCAGGAGATTGAGTTAAATTTTATTGTTGAAGATTTGCCAAAAATTATTGATTCAATGGAGCTAGGAACAGAGCGACTTTACAATCTTTCTATGTCACTGCGTAATTTCTCTCGGTTGGATACATCGGCACTAACGCCAGTGAATATTCACGATGGGCTAGATAGTACCTTATTAATTTTAGCGCATCGACTGAAATCTAAAGGAAGTTTCCCAGGAATTGCAGTGATTAAAGAGTATGGCAAATTGCCGCTAGTCGAGTGTTATCCGGGGCAACTTAATCAGGTGTTTATGAATATATTGGCGAATGGAATTGATGCTTTAGAAGAGTCTACGATCAGTTGTCCGCTGTGTGGGGAAAAGAAACAGAGCAATGACAGTCCACAGATTCGGATCTGCACTGAAATGCTTCAGGATGACAGAGTGGTGATTCGGATTGCTGATAATGGGGTTGGTATAACTCAGGAAGTAATGCAGCATTTATTCACGCCGATGTTTACTACTAAATCAGTGGGTAAAGGCACAGGTTTAGGTTTGTCGATTAGCCGTGAGATCGTAGAAGGAAAACATGGTGGTAAGCTGACCTGCATTTCCTCGCCCGAATGGGGGGTAGAGTTTGTAATTGAGCTTCCAATTCAGCATTAGTAATGGGGATTTTTTAGGGTTAATCTTAGTTTTGCTGCTTTGTCAATATACCGTTAATCATGCGATCGCCCATGTCTAATCTACCAATCACCATCACTGTCAAACTCTTGGCCGCCTATCAAGAAGCAGAGGGCTTGTCCCAACTGAAATTAGAATTTCCCAAAGAAACCTCCGTATCGCAAGTCCTAGAACGCCTGAGTGCCGCCAACAGTTCTAGAGGCGACCCACCCGCTTCGCTATCAACAAGGAATTTGCCCTCGCCCCACCCCACTCCAAAACGGTGATGAAGTCGTCCTCATTCCCTCTGTCAGCTCTCCCCCTCTCCCCTCGGACGCTCCCCCGAGGGCGATCAGGTTTGTCACCGGGCGGGCGATCGAGCTAAACTTAGAACAGAGGCCTCCCTTCGATCGAAAGAAGTCCTCAAACTTCTTGGAAGAAATTGTTTTACCTAGGAGTGGGTCAAGCCCACTTTTTTTGTTGCATTAGTCGCAGGAAAAGAGCTCAGGGCGTCTGACTTGCAAGTTGAGGACTGATTTAGTAGGGGTAATCCCCCCGCTTGAGATCCCTGCTGGGATGTTAGGTAAGTCCCAAAGTTGAAGACGAAAGTCGCAGCCACCTAATCAAACCACCTCAAAGCCAAGCAATCTCAACAACAAATTTTTCCTTGCCGTGTCCGAGTTTAGGAGTTTTAACTTAAGTATTCGATATGACTCATCCCCTAATCCCACAAATCATTGACTTAGCTACCCCCGTTGCGGAAACACTGGGATTGGAAGTAGTGGGAGCAGTGTTTCACACCAACCAAAATCCTCCCGTCTTGCGGGTAGACATCCGCAACCTCCAACAAGACACCGGTTTAGGCGACTGCGAGCGCATGAGCACAGCCCTCGATGCCGAGTTAGAGGCAGCCGACATCATACCCGATGCCTACGTGCTAGAGATTTCCAGTCCCGGAATATCCCGATTGCTCAGCAGCGATCGAGAATTTATTACCTTTAAAGGTTTCCCCGTGACAGTCAAAGCTACCGAACCGGACTCGCGAATCAAAGAGTGGAAAGGACTGCTCCTGTCCCGGGATGAAACAGCGGTTTATCTCAATCAAAAAGGGCGACAGGTTAAAATTCCCCGCCCTCAGATTGTCAAAGTTGAACTAGACGAAGGAAAGGAGAGGTAAAGGGAAATTTTGAGTTTTGAGTTTTGAGTTTTGAGTTTTGAGATTGCCTCGCAGCAAGCTGAAAACGCTTGGCTGCGAGTTAATTTTTAACAATCCTATCTGTAGCAGCGGGTTGAATAGGGACAACAAATAAATTGTTACAGCACCGAGTTACCCTAATCCAATCCAGTAACTCATCACTCCTCTTTCATCACTTTTCCTTGAAACTTTTCAAGTACAAATTACCGATTACCAGTTACTTATTACCACAGCAAAAAAGGAGCGTTTTATATGTCAATGGTTCCCCTGCCCGGACTAAAAGAAATGGTCGAAGGTATTAGCAAAGAACGTAATTTACCCAAACACGCCGTCCAAGCAGCCTTGCGAGAAGCCCTGCTCAAAGGATACGAACGCTACCGCCGTACCCAAAAACTCGATCACTTCAGCGAAGAATACTTCGACAACTTTGATGTAGAACTCGACGCCGAACAAGAAGGTTTCCGCGTTTTAGCCAACAAAACTATTGTCGAAGAAGTCATCAATCCCGATCACGAAATCTCACTTACGGAAGTGCAAGAAGTAGCCACGGAAGCTCAACCGGGCAGCATCGTGCTCGTAGATGTAACACCAAATCAAAAAGAATTTGGTCGCATGGCCGCCATCCAGACGAAACAAGTTCTAGCTCAAAAACTGCGCGACCAACAGCGCAAAATGATTCAAGAAGAGTTTAAAGATTTAGAAGAAACCGTTCTTCAAGCAAGAGTTCTCAGGTTTGAGAGGCAGTCGGTAATTTTAGCAGTTACCAGCAGCTTCGGTCAGCCAGAAGTAGATGCCGAACTCCCTAAGCGCGAACAGTTGCCCAACGACAATTACCGGGCCAACGCTACATTCAAGGTTTATCTCAAAAAAGTAGGCGAAGGCTCTACTAGAGGGCCGCAGTTACTTGTTTCTAGAGCGGACGCAGGTTTGGTGGTTTACCTGTTTGCTAACGAAGTACCAGAAATAGAAGACGGGGTGGTGAGGATTGTCGCCGTAGCCAGGGAGGCAAATCCGCCCTCCCGGCACGTCGGCCCCCGGACTAAAATAGCAGTTGATACTCTCGATCGCGACGTAGATCCCGTAGGAGCCTGCATCGGAGCGCGGGGATCGCGGATTCAGGTAGTAGTCAACGAATTGCGCGGCGAAAAAATAGACGTGATCCGCTGGTCTCCAGACCCAGCAACTTATATTGCCAACGCTCTGAGTCCCGCTAGAGTAGATGAAGTGCGTTTAGTTGCTCCCGAAGGCAGGAGAGCTCACATTTTGGTCGCTGAAGACCAACTCAGTCTTGCCATTGGCAAAGAAGGTCAGAACGTCCGCCTCGCAGCCCGCCTCACTGGTTGGAAAATCGATATCAAAGATATTGCTAAGTACGATCGCGCCGCCGAAGACAGCAAATTGGCAGCAGAAGCAACTAGGCTCGAAGAACTAGCAGGCGACTACGACGCAGACGAAGCAGGCGACTACGACGACGAGGAAACCGCAGAATTTGAGGAAGAGGAGGCAGTCGCCACGGAGGAAACCGAAGCCGCCGTCTAAAAACTGTGACATTTACCGAAGAAGAATTCAGAATTCAGGAGGCAGAATCCAGAATGGGTTCTGTGCGACAGGATGGAGAATCGAGGTTGAAATCCCGCGATTTTAATCGGGGATCGCAAAAAATTTTTCCGTGACCGTTACCCCTGACATGGGGCATGGCGTATTTTGAATTCTGAATTCTGTCTTCTGACTCCTTGTCATAAGATTTTCTCTCTTCGGGAGACAAGGAGGACTTGTCCCCTACTCCCCCCTCTCCCCCTACTCCCCCTCTCACTCCGATGAAATCGAACTACCGGTGCTGTGCAAGTTGTCGAAAAATAGCTCCTAAGGAAGCTTTTTGGCGAGTAGTCAGGCTCTATCCTTCTCATCAGGTACAATTAGATCGTGGCATGGGCCGATCTGCTTACCTTTGTCGGGAAGGCGAATGCCTCAAAGCAGCTCAGAAAAAAAATCGACTTGGGCGATCGCTCAAAGCGCCTGTGTCTGACGAACTGTACCAAACACTTTGGCAGCGTTTAGCCACATCTGACTGTACATCTTACTCTGACCGGGCCTGACGAAAAACCGACAATGGTTCGGTATCGACTGTATAAACCCTCTTGGCAGCCCTACCAGTAATTACCGGTAGCGCCAGCTATAAAACCCCAATCCGATCTGCCCACCAGTCTGGAAAGATTTGTGTCAGATTAGATAAGGGTAGGGTACTACCAGAGGTATCCTCAAGGTGGAAAGGCAAACTTTGAAGCTTGAGATAGTGGGTTTTGCCAAAACTCAGACTTCGGAGTTCCAAGTTCCCAAACAGACTTGAGAATTCTTCAACCGCAGACTTCAGCGAGTTGCATCTTTTTAGATAAAATTGCTGAGCGAGTACCAAAACCCCGATTCCTGACACTGAATCAATCACAGCGAATGATGTCGTCATTAGAACAAAAAATCACAATGTAAAAACTGGTTGGCACAAAAGAGGGCAGAGTGGATGAACAACGGCAAAGTAAGAATTTACGAATTATCACGGGAACTAAATTTGGATAATAAAGACATCTTGGCAGTTTGCGAGCGGCTCAATATTTCAGTCAAGAGCCACAGCAGCACAATTACAGAATCAGAAGCAGAGCGCATTCGCAAAACGGCGGAAAAATACGTAGCCAGCAGCCACTCTTCCCCCGGCAAGCCAGCTCCCCCCGAAAGAGCAGCAGCGCCATCTAGAGAATCTGGCCCTCACCCTAACGACCAACAAAAAAAGCAGCAAATTTTAGAAATACGCAGTCCAAAAGTACGGCCGGCTGGTGCAAACTCCCAGCCTGCGGGCAACGAGGAGCAAAAAAACCAGCCTGGGGCCACCGTGGCAACTCCTCCCAAGTCGCCCGCAGCTCAACAACTCCAGCCTCCAGCTAAACCAAATATCAATCGACCTGTACTGTCGAAGCCAAATGTGGCTGTCTCGGCCGCTCCGTCAGAAACAGTGTCGGAAACAGTGTCGGAAACAGTAGGTGCGATCGCGGAAACAACCGCGCAGGCTCAGGCACCTCTGACACCTCAACCTTCATTGGAAAAGGCTCCCGAACGCACCAAGCAACCGCCGCTCGCTCCCCCCGGGCCGTCGGCAAAACTCACGTCGCCGCCAGTTAGAGCAGCGTCCGAGTCGGCTAGCCGTACCCCACAAAATCTGGGAAACAAGCCGGTACTCAAACTTGCAAAAACCGAGCAAGAGCAATCAGAACAGTCAGAAACTCTGGAAGCGCCGGCTAAACCGAGCCGCCCCAGCAGACCTGCACCGGGAACTGCTACCGAATCTCGCGACGCGCAAAGACCGCGCCGGGAAGGCGTTGGTGGCCCAGTAAAAACTCAACTGGCCGATCGACCCCAGCCCGGCGGCCCGCGCCGGAGTCTTGCCCCCGCAACGTCAGCTACCGGGCTGCGTAGCCGGGGCGGTGGCACCGGAGCCATAGGGGATGACACTGATGACAATGAAGAAGATAATACCCCGTTGCTGGAGATTCCTCTCCTCGAAAGGCCCTCCCTCCCTCGTCCTGCCAAAAAGACATCGGTCATTTGGGAAGAAGATGATGACGAAAACTCAGATGCTGCTAAAGCTGCTAAGGCTGTTAAGGCAAAACGTTCTCGCCTCAAACCCATAGACGAGGATGATGATGACTTAGAAAACGGCTTGGATCTGCCAGCACCAGTCACGGTCAGCCTGTCCCTAGCCCGCCCAGCTAAAGCGAAGGGACAAGCAGCACCCAAGTCAACACCAACTCCGGGCGCACCCGGAAGCAGCGGAAAAAATAAGAGACCAGGCCCTTCTCACGATAAAAGTTCTTCTTCAGGCTCCAGTGGGGGACGCGGCAACCGGGGCAAAACAGCGGAAGCTAAGGTAGAACGTCCAGAAAAGCTGCTGCTGAGCAGGCCGATGACCGTTCAAGAACTAGCAGTTACTCTGGCTGTTCCCGAAACCGAAATTATTAAGCGGCTTTTCTCTAAAGGAATTGCGGTAAATATAACCGAAACCCTGGACATTCCAGCGGTGAGGATGGTAGCCGAAGAAATGGGCGTAGAGGTGGAAACCCCAGAAAAAGTAGCCCCAGCTATCAAAGTGATCGAGATGCTGGACGCAGCGGATTTGGAATACCTAGAACGCCGTCCCCCAGTAGTAACGATTATGGGTCACGTGGATCACGGTAAAACTACCTTGCTCGACTCGATCCGCAAAACCAAGGTGGCTCAGGGAGAAGCTGGGGGCATTACCCAGCACATCGGTGCTTACCACGTAGATGTGGAACACGAAGGCAAGAGCCAGCAGGTGGTATTTTTGGATACGCCCGGCCACGAAGCCTTTACAGCGATGCGGGCTCGGGGAACACGGGTTACGGACATCGCCATCTTGGTGGTGGCGGCCGACGACGGCGTGCGACCCCAGACAATTGAAGCGATCAGCCACGCGAAAGCGGCGAAAGTGCCAATTGTGGTGGCTATCAATAAAGTTGACAAGGAGGGTGCTCAGCCGGAACGGGTGAAGCAAGAGCTTACTGAGTATGGCTTGGTGGCAGATGACTGGGGCGGCGATATCACGATGGTTCCAGTCAGCGCGATCCGAGGCGAAAACCTGGATACGCTGTTGGAAATGATTCTGACAGTGGCGGAAATGGAAGACCTCAACGCCAACCCGCACCGACCGGCTAAGGGTACTGTGATTGAAGCTCACCTCGACAAGGCAAGGGGGCCTGTGGCAACTCTGCTGGTGCAGAACGGCACTCTGCGAGTGGGCGATATTGTGGTCGCAGGCTCGGCTTTGGGCAAGGTGCGGGCAATGATCGATGACCGGGGCGAGCGCGTAGAGCAAGCAACTCCATCCTTCGCGGTGGAAGTGCTGGGGCTGCGGGAAGTTCCTCGCGCCGGAGACGAGTTTGATGTCTTCGCAAACGAAAAAGAAGCTGCTGCGATCGCCTCTGGAAGAGCTACCTCCCAAAGAGATTCCCGCCTGCTGCAAGGCGGCCGGATCAGCCTCAGCGGCTTCTCTCAACAAGCTAAGGAAGGCGTTCTCAAGGAACTCAACTTGATCTTGAAGGCAGATGTCCAAGGCTCCCTCGAAGCAATTGTCGGCGCTCTGACTCAACTTCCTCAAAAAGAAGTTCAACTCCGACTGCTGCTATCTGCTCCTGGGGAAATTACAGAAACGGATATTGACCTCGCGGCAGCCAGTAATGCTGTAATTATCGGGTTCAATACTACTCTCGCCACCGACGCTCGCCTCGCCGCCGACCAAGCGGGGGTAGACGTGCGGGAATACAGCATCATCTACAACCTCTTGGATGACATTCAAGGGGCGATGGAAGGCCTGCTGGAACCCGAATTGGTGGAAGAACCTTTGGGTCAAGTCGAAGTGCGCGCTGTCTTCGCGATCGGTCGCGGGGCTGTGGCTGGATGTATGGTACTCTCTGGCAAAGTCATCCGTAACTGTAAGGTGCGGGTGCGTCGGGGCAACAATGTCGTTTACGAAGGTGTCCTCGACTCCCTAAAACGGATGAAGGAAGATGCCAAGGAAGTCAATGCGGGCTTTGAATGCGGCATTTCCTTGAGCGGGTTTAGCGACTGGGCGGAGGGCGATCTTATTGAAGCCTACCGGATGGTTACTAAGCGCCGGACTCTATCTCAATAGTTTTGAGTTGTGAGTGTTGGGTTGGAAGAGAAGTTTTGAGCGAAGGCAACTAAATTGCCGATCGCTCGCCACTATTCTCTTCACTCAATACTCCCAAACTCATCACTCGCAACTTTTGTTTTCAACTTCTAGCAGAAGCAAGAAGGAAAAAGGTTTTAGTTATCAGGGAGAGAAGGAAGAATCAATAAAAGCAGAGATGTCAGCAATTAAAAACGTCCTAATCGTCTTGCCTGTTGCTGAAAATTCAAAATTTAAAACTCAAATAAGAATTACGCAAAGCAACCGATATTCTTCCCAAAATGCTCGGTTTGACCGCTAGATATGTACTCTTCGCACCGGATTTCTGGGTCAATAGTGCGTCTGAGACTGTTAAAACTCATAACTCATAACTCATAACTCATAACTATTTAAAGTGCGTTCTTTTTGGTCAGATCCTTTTTTGTGGATTCATCTTTCTGGGGCGGCTACATTGCCGATTTTCCTGGGACTGTGCTTGCTGGGACTCGCAGTGGGTTCTCCCCTGCTCCCTGTGTGGTTAGAAATGTTTTTAGTGGCTGTAGCAGGTATTGTTCCTGTGCTGTGGATGCAGTGGTTCCGCCCTTTTTACATTTTTAGTATTTTAGTGGTGGCGGTGAAACCGCAGAATTTAACTTCTTTGCAGCAGCGGATTCTGACTCGGTTTAAAACTAAGTTAAATAAAGGAATCGCTCTTTTTGTTGCTGTTTTGCTGGCAGTAATTTTGTGGCAGCTCTACCGCTTCGCTCCCCTCGCAGCTTCGGTGGCTCCCTTTCCTCCTTCCTTGCGGTGGGCTGGATTGTTGTTGGCAGCTTCTGCTTTTTTAGCTAGCAATTTGTTTTTGCAGGTGTCTGCTAGTGTCATGGGGGTTTTGCTGACGCCGGAATCAGAATTTGCAGCGACAAAGCCTCATGTTTTAGAAAAAATTCGGCAGGATTTTACGATCGCGCCTTGGCAAGTCGATCGACTTTTGCCGGCTTTGGCAGCCGAGACAACTGCCGCTGTTGCTGCACCCGCAGAGTCAATTGAGCCAGCATCCGGCATAGGGAATTCGTCAGCCGGCAGTATTGTCAACCCAAAACCTGCTGACACCAACGGCGTTACATTTCTACCCGAACAGTCGAGCGAAAAAAAGTGAAATAAATAATTAAGATGGGCACAATTGTAATTTAAGCTACTTTACTTTGGACAGATGTATGCTGTAAAAAAAACAGGTAATGCCCCTCTTCTGATTGAGATTATTAATAGTCTTAATATTTAATTTTTAATCGCAGGTTGTGGATATTTTATATTGGCTATCTGGAGATAAGAATCTATAATAGAGAGTGTCAAGGTAAGCTTTCAATGCTTACAGGGGATTAAAACAGAGGTATAACAATATGGCGAATTATCTACCGATCGCAGAAGAACCTCAAGCCGCAGAGCCGATCGATCTGTGCGAAGATTCTGAAATCTGGGGCAGTCTCAAATCCGCGATCGGCGCAAGTTCGGGATTTCAACGCTGGCAGCTAGAACTCAATTTTGAGCGTCAGCAGCAAAATGCCACCATCGATCAGCAGGTTCGTTCCTATCTGCGGGAAACTTTAGAAACTTTGGCTTACTGAATTCCTTAAAACCAAATATTGTCACGGTTTGTGAATTTTACAGGCAAATTCTGCTGGCATCCCCTCCAATATGCTAAGTGAGTACCCAAAGTGAGCAAAGAGCCCAACTTCGGACATCAAATTGCAGGGGAGAGTATTTCTACTTACTAAGTCTGGATTAATTCTCGCATTTTACTTGCAGCACACTATCAGAAAAATCAAGAAAAAATTAGCCTAAAACCCCCCATACAAAGCGACTGCAGCCGCTGTCTATTGACGTGACCGTTGCCAAAACTCTTTATAATAAGGCTGAAGCAAAATAAAATTAATAGTGCGGTCGTGGCGGTACATCAAACCGTCCCAATCACCGTGTTTACACATCTTTTGCACCGTAAGTCCTATTAAATACTGTACAACCAGAGTTGAGGAAAATGCGCTTAGTCATAGTTCAGTATGCCGGCGATTACGCAGAAGCCTTTCAGCGTTTAGCCAAAGGTGGAAACGAAACATACTACGCTCAAAAATATTCTGTTGATGCCGTTACCGAAATGGCAAAACGAGCGGAGTCCGTAACTGTTATTTGCTGCATGACACCAGAATTTAACGATCTGGTTCTAGAAAACGGCGTGCGGGCGATAGGTTGCGGATTTAGTCACCCAATTAATTCCCAAAAATTGATCGCATTAATTGCTGCACAAAATCCGACTCACTTAATCATGCGGACAGTTCTTCCAGACGTTTTTAAGTGGGCAATCAAAAATAAAATTAGAACCATCGCTGTATTTGCAGAATCTATTGCGACCAGAAGTTGGCGAAATAAAATCCGCAACTATTTTCTAGCCAAGTTGTTGAATAACAAGCAAATAGAATGGGTAGGGACTTACTGCCTTACTTCATCTTTATTGTTCAAACAAATTGGAGTGAAACCAGATAAAATAATTCCTTGGGACTTCCTGATAGAGACCAATCCAGGCTCTTTGTCGCCGAAAGAACTCCCACCGACCCTCAACACTTTGAAACTCTTTTACGCGGGCTTGTTAATACAAAGCAAGGGAGTTGGTGATATCTTAGAAGCCGTAGCCAAGCTAAAAGAGCGGAATATATCAGTTAACTTAAAATTGGCAGGTACAGGCGAAGAAGAGTTTTTTGCCCAGCGAGCCGAACATTTGCAAATTAAAGATTCTGTAGAATTTCTGGGAGTAATACCAGCTCAGACTATAGAACCCTTAATGAGAGAATGCGATCTCGTTTTGATTACTAGCAGGCACGAATATCCCGAAGGTTTTCCACTGACAATTCAGCACGCTTTACGCACTCAAACACCGATAGTAGCTTCGGATCACCCGATGTTTAAAATCTATTTAAAGAACGGCGTTAATTCCATGATTTTTGATGCGGGAAACTCTCTGGCTTTAGCCGAATCTATCGAAAAAGTAATTTCGGATTCAGCGCTTTACCACAATCTTTCTGTCGCTTCTCACTCAACCTGGTATGAGTTGCGCCTACCTGTCAAATGGGCAGAATTGATCGATCGCTGGCTGGATGATTCCCCTGAAAGCAAACAGTGGTTATTTGACAAACGGCTGGCTTCTGGAGGCTACAACTAACTCAAGGCAAAGTTAATAATTAGGTCGCTTTAATTAAACTTGAGTAGGACTTATATGTAGTCCTGTCATATAATCACCATCAGGCAAGTAGTGAGGACGAAGAGTCGTTTCTTAAAGATTTTAGGCAATAAAGACTCTTCGTCAGTCCTCTCCTTTTTAGTATTTATTTTGCCTGCATTTTTTCCCGAATCTGCTTTCCGCGCCTAGCAGCAACTTGTGGCCAAGTCAACTCCAAAGCTCGCTGGCGGGCGGCGGCTCCCATCTTAGCCCGCAAATCAGGAGAATTAGATAGTTTTCGCAGTCCCTCCACCCAGGCGTCTGTATCGTAGGGATCGAGAATTATGCCGTCAATGCCATCACGCACAACACCGCCTCCTCCCATCGGTGAAGTGAGAATCGGCAAACCATGACCCATTGCTTCATAGATAACGAGTGCGCTACCTTCCTCCAGACTGGGAAAGGCAAAAAAGTCAGCTTGGCGATAGGCAGAACTGTAGTCCAAGGCATAATCAAAATGAACTACATCAGGACGTTCCAGCAAATGGCTGCAAGTTTGAGCGATCGCCGGTTCGAGTCTGCCAAAAATTGTCAGTTTTCCCTTAATCCCTGCTCGCTCCCAAGCCTGCAAGAGCAGGTGAGTCCCTTTGCGGACGCAGGCAAAACCGAGAAACAGGATGTTAATTTCCTCTGACGGCGGTTTGTGAGAGTTATAATTGGGGAAATTTTCGGGCGACCAACCTTCAGTGGTTAACAGCAGTTTTTCTTCAGGAACTCCGGTTTCTTGAAACGATTTTACTACTGCCGGACTGGGACAAAACAGAAAGTCAACTAGCTTGAGTTTTTGCTCTTCGTTCTTAATTGTTTCTGGGGTAATTGCGTGTTGAGGTTGCAATTCCAAGCGAGAGTAAGCATCGTCAAGGATACTCTTAGCTTGCCTTTGACAAGTATTCACTCGCTCCCAGAAAATCGGCTTGCTCTGCTTGTTGACGCTCTTTACAGTATCTAAGGAGAGACCGGGCCACAAGTAGGCAGCATCAAAATCTTTGAGATCTTTGAGAAAACGCTTCTCTGTCTTAATTTTGGGAAGACTGGGGCTGCGGTAATACAGTTTTTTCAGAAATGACGGAATTGCTTCAACTATATTGGAGCCGCGGCAGGAGCGATCGCAACTCGGGACAACCATGCGAGCCTTCAGCTCAGGGTGTTGCCATTCTTTGCACACTGAAAAAAATACGTGGCTGATGGCTCGGTCATTGCAATGTATTGGGGATAAAGCACTCAGTTTTAACATGGGATTCATCTTGAGTTAACTAGAGTTTTTCTACTTTTTTCTAAACACGGAGATAGAAAAATGAGGCTCGGTTTAGAGACCAGTCTCGTTTGATTTAAAAGTAGATTCTGCCGTCTGACAGTGATTGTATGGTGACAAGATAACATTTCAGTAAATTCACTGACAAGGCCCTGAACCCAAAATTATGTATTTTTACTGTAAAGAATGAAGCAGCAGCATCCAAAACGCACTGAAAATTTTTCCAATATGTTTAGCGTCCTACTAAATAGGGCTTTTCAAGCGTTTTAGATAACTTGGCGATTGAAATTGCTGCTACACATACTCTCCTCCTGGATATTACGGGACTAAGATAACAGACCGGGTTTTAAGCCCGGATTTACTAAGTAAGACCACTTAAAAAAACAGAATACCCTGAACCCCAACTTCGCGCCTAGTTGTCGGGAGTCTAAAAGCTATTGGATTTTACGTTTAATTAAAGTGAGGTGCTGATAATTACCTTGTCAAGGGCGTTGTGAAGAAAAAAACATCGAAAAAAAACATCCTAGCTGCTTTTGTGAAAAAACAGCTAGGATATTTTAATGACAACCTATTTCAGGACTTTAGGCTGCTGTTGCCAAAACCAGATTCTTAGTTTGGCCGATCGCCAAACATTTTTTAACAGCAGCAATGACATCTTCCACATCTGCATCTGTTAATTTTGCCGAAATCGGCAAGCTAACTGTATGCCGCCCGATATACGCAGCATTCGGATAGTCTTCCGGCTGCCATCCAAACATTTCCTGATACACAGGATGTTCCGGCATACTCATGTAATGCACGCCGACACCGATATTTTCAGCATTCATAGCGTTGAGAAACTCGTCGCGACTGATTCCTGCTTTGGCTTCATCTACCAGAATTGTGTACAGGTGATAAGCGTGAATTGTATCCGGTTCTGGCTTGGGGGGCAAAGTAATCGGCAAATCCGCAAATGCTTCGTTGTAGCGCTGCCAAATTTGCTCCCGCCGCTGCCAATAAGGAGTAATTCGTTTCATTTGATGAATGCCGATCGCAGCTTGCAGATCCATCATATTGTATTTAAAACCGACTTCCACCACTTGGTAGTGCTTGTAACCCGAGTCTCCGAAACGCTTCCAAGCATCTTTGCTCATACCGTGCAGCGCTAAAATGTTGAGCCTGTCGGCGTCTTCTTTACTGGCCGCCAGAATCATTCCTCCTTCGCCCGTCGTAATGTTTTTGGTAACATAAAAGCTAAAGCATCCGAAGTCGCCAAATGTGCCTGCTTTACGTCCCTTGTACTCTGTTTCGATCGCGTGAGCGCAGTCTTCAATTAACTTCAAGTTGTGACGGCTAGCAATCTCGCAAAGCGCATCCATATCGCAGGGACGACCTGCGAAATGAACCGGCAAAATTGCTTTAGTTTTTGAAGTTATTTTAGCTTCGACTTGAGCCGGGTCAATATTCATGGTCACCGGATCTACATCCGCCAGTACAGGTGTTGCCCCGGCGTGGACGATCGCATTAACTGTAGCGCAAAAAGTCATCGGAGTAGTAATGACTTCATCCCCCGGTTGTAACGAAGCAGCCAGGAGGCTCAAGTGCAGTCCCGCCGTACAAGAATTGACTGCTGTGGCGTACTTGGAACCCTTGTAAGCATTGAATTCGTCTTGAAATCTCATGACTTTCGGGCCTGTACCCAACCAACCTGTTTTCATGGTTGCCACCAATTCTTGTATTTCAGCATCTTCGATCGCCGGAGCGCCGAAAACCAAGAAACGGTCTTTTGAACGAATTGGATTGTTGTTCATTTTCCTAATGTTACCCAGTAAGTAGAGTTGATGGATGGAAAGTTTTAATTAATGGTGTCTCTGCGTTTTTTATTTCATTTTTTTTGATTCCAGAGTTTTTGCTAAAAGGATACTCTTAGCTTGCCTTTGACAAGTATTAACTCGCTCCCAAAAAATCGGCTTGCTCTGCTTGTTAACGCTCTTTACAGTATCTAAGGAGAGACCGGGCCACAAGTAGGCAGCATCAAAATCTTTGAGATCTTTGAGAAAACGCTTCTCTGTCTTAATTTTGGGAAGACTGGGGCTGCGTTAATACAGTTTTTTCAGAAATGACGGAATTGCTTCAACTATATTGGAGCCGCGGCAGGAGCGATCGCAACTCGGCAACACCCTGAGCCTTCAGCTCAGGGTGTTGCCATTCTTTGCACACCGAAAAAAATACGTGGCTGATGGCTCGGTCATTGCAATGTATTGGGGATAAAGCACTCAGTTTTAACATGGGATTCATCTTGAGTTAACTAGAGTTTTTCTACTTTTTTCTAAACACGGAGATAGAAAAATGAGGCTCGGTTTAGAGACCAGTTTCGTTTGATTTAAAAGTAGATTGTGCAGTCTGACAGTGATTGTATGGTGACAAGATAACATTCCAGTAAATTCACTGACAAGGCCCTGAACCCAAAATTATGTATTTTTACTGTAAAGAATGAAGCAGCAGCATCCAAAACGCACTGAAAATTTTTCCAATATGTTTAGCGTCCTACTAAATAGGGCTTTTCAAGCGTTTTAGATAACTTGGCGATTGAAATTGCTGCTACACATACTCTCCTCCTGGATATTACGTACTAAAATAGACCTCTTGCGAAAGTGCGATCGTTCTAGGTAAAATAAAAGAAAAAATGAGCTTAATAATATGAATTACGAACAATTACAAAAGTTAACCCCCAAAGACTTTAAACGCTACTGTGGAGTGCATCAAGAGACATTCAAAGAAATGGTAAAAATAGTTAAAGCGGAAAAAATACTTCAAAAAAAATCAGGAAGACCAAGTAAATTGTGCGTAGAAGACCAAATTTTAATGACATTATCCTATTTGCGAGAATATCCTACTTTTTTTCATCTGGGAATTAAATGGGGTATTAATGAATCAATAGTTCGGACAGTTTTTAAGCAGCCAGAGTACCATAAGACAAGACTGAAGGAAGGTTAGGGTGATTTAAAA
>NZ_JAUBPO010000135.1:0-15205 GCF_036700785.1 Microcoleus sp. S28C3
CTCTCGTCCCCTCGCTATCTCTGAACTCCTCACCTTTCGGGGGTTTCAATATCTCACTCCTTAAGAGAACAGTGTCGAACTGTCCTGGCAACATATCTATCAGATTAAGAATAGATATGTTGCCCAATTTTAGAAATGCAGCATCCGGTGCTATTCGTAACCCTACTTTCTTCTCTTTTGAAGCTCGATGACATAAAATTCCTCAATCGGATACAAACGGATTTGATATCACTGGTTACAGTCTGTGTAAGTGGAATCAAGAAATGAAGCGATTTGAGGCTTATGCAAATTCCTGAAGAACCTATTTTCATCACCTTGTGCGACGCAGGTAGTCCGCACGTCCAGCCATTGCATTCGTCATTGCAGGGTAACTTGCGTATCCTCGATAATTACTGTCCGCGACTGGGACTCCTCTCAAAGATATTCAAGGTTCGCGACTTCTTAGCTTCTGATACCGATATTGCTGACGACACAATCATAGTCTTTACGGATGCCTATGATGTCCTGTGCATTCGTTACGATCCTGCCGGATTGGCAGCAGATTTCAGTGCCACAGGTAGAGATATTATTATCAGTGCCGAAACAGTATTCTGCCACCACAGTGCCGATGTACTTCCCTTCTTTTTGTCTAACTATTTAGGGCATCCAGCCAAGTATCTCAACAGTGGCTTTATCATTGGGTACAAATGGGCTTATCTCCGTATGCTTAACTATATTGCCAGTAATTTTGTGGATAAATACATGATGGATTGCCGTCAGAATGACCAGCGTGTAATTTCGCGATTTATGTTAGAAAACTGTGAACTGGGTCTGTTGAACATGGATATCGACAGCAGGTTCAAATTCTGCTATACCCACACCTACGACAATAATCCACTATGCTGTGACAATTTGGTATCTTATTTTGTCCATGTAACCTGGCTGGCGCTGGAAATACAGAAACAAGCCTACGAGGAGATACAGAGAGTTTTCAATATTTAGAAATTTCAGCCGGGCTGATTCAAAATTGGTCAAATGAGCCTGGAAATCAAAACCCTGCCGTAGAAATGGAGCCTTCCTTATCAATCACTATCTATAGGATAAGAAGAAATGAAACTTGTCATTGTACGCCATGGGGAAACCGAGTGGAATGTACAGAGTAAGGCTACGGGGCAACTCGATAGTCCATTGACACCCAAAGGAATCCGGCAGGCCCATGCAATTGCCGATCGCTTACTGCGTCTTTCATTCACCACTTTATACAGCAGCGATCTGGGTCGTGCTGTTCAAACAGCCAATATCATTGCTAAAGTATGTGGAAAGAAAGTCATTTTTGACCCGCAATTACGAGAGTGGAACATGGGAATATTTGAGGGATTAACAGTCTCTGAAATGCACAAGAAGTTTCCACAGTATCGGCAAGACTATGAACGTATTGGCTTTGAATACGTCATCCCAGAAGGAGAAAGTTTAAGGCAATGTAGGGACAGAGGCTGTCGTGTCCTGAATGCGATCGCTGAACGACATTTAGATGAAACTGTTGTGGCGATCGGTCATGGTTGTCTCTTGATGGTTTTTTTTGAAATGGTGCTTGGTCTCCCACCTGGAAATAGTTGGCGCTTCAAGCTGTATAATGCGAACCTCTGCATTTTTGAGTATATTAACGGGCGTTGGAGTCTTATTGTCTGGAATGATGTGAGTCATCTCGAAAATATAGAGACTTTCAGTAAGGATTCAGGTATAAGCTTGAGGAATTAAAAAAGGGGTTTGTACATTAGACTTAATCATAGCTTGTAGAGATTATTCAACTTGACGCTTAATACTACTTCATTCTTTTTTCCAGCTCAGAGATATAAAAGTCTTCAAGTTGTCGGATATGATTCTTGATATCGTATTGTTGAGCACAGAGAAAGGCGTTGTTAACGATCGTTTCTCTCAGGCGTGCATCGCTTAAGAGTGCTAATATTCCTTCGGCAATTCGCTCGCTGTTCTTGTAATCAACAACCCAAGCATTCTCTTTATGTACAGCAAGATCCAAAGCACTACCTGCAAGAGTAATAACAGATGGAACTTTAGAAAGCATTGCTTCTATATAGACTTGTCCGAAGGTTTCTTGAATAGAATCTGTAGGCACATGGACAAAAACATCAAATAATCGGAACAGGGCAAAAATATCCTCTTCAAATGGGATTTCAACATAGCTCCCATCGGGTAATTCCGACAACTTATTTGTGATGCTGATAATGTCTTCGTATTGAGGCGCAACGATGTCTTCTTTGCGTGCATTGCGAATTTTCTCCTCCAGGCTGGCACGATTTGTATGTGTACCTGAAAGAACTAAGATTGCATTAGGATAAGTTTCGAGAACCTGCTTGTGTGCTTCAATGACGTATTCAACTCCTTTCCATCTGACATACCTTGCAGCCACACCGATAACAGGGCCGTGATGATTTGCTAGATACTTAGAGCGCAATTTCTCAATGCGCGAACTGTCTACATTCTCAAATTCACTAATATCAAATCCCGTTGGTATCACAGTGATTTTATCATCTGGTATGCCGTCTTCTATCATGCCTTGTTTGCTTGTGTTGGTAACACCAATAATATGGGTGGCACATTCCCATATCAAACGATGCTTGCTGGGAGCATGACGCGAATAGTATTTAATCGAAGGATGTTCCCTGGTGAAGATTCGTACTGGAATATGGGCGTAATAAGCAGCTTGCATTCCAGCCAAGCTGCCGGCGAACCAATGAGTATGAACAATATCAGTTTTATTTCTTATCAAGTGTTCGTAGATAAATTTGACGATCTCTGGGGTATTGCTATAATCCTGATAGGAAGCAACAGTGCAAGGAACATTAATCTGGCTTAAAAAGGAGATCATAGGATCGCCTTCATTAAGAATGATATAGTCAATTGCGAATTTACTCTTATCGATACATTTGGCGACCAATTCAAAGGGAACCCAACGAATATGGTGCGTGAAGATATAGGTAATTTTAATTCTCTGCTCTGCTCTGGTCATAACTGTGGAACTCGTAGTCTTTGTATAGGGGATTAGGTATATTGGGATTCTCTAGCGAACTCTGGCGGAAATAGAATCGATATCTAGCAAAAGTCTTCCTCTTGCAATCTAAGGAAGCCTTTTAGTCACGGGACAATGTAGTTATACTGAATTTTACCAGAAGATGCACAATGTGAAGTTAAATTTCCTTTGAAATCGACATTGTTGTTTAAAAGAAATATCTTTTCGGCATTTTGGAAAATAGTAAAAGAATATCTGCCGGGTTTTCAGGTAGCATAATTGAAGGGTTCAATGAGGATTTGAGATCAACTCCCTCTCTTGAGGTAAAGATGAGACCGATACAATCTTTGTGCTGCTCCGAATCAAGCTTAGAGATGTGTAGATTCCCTACTGTAATTTCCTGTAAACAACCGATTCAGGCTTAAATAAACCACACTTGGCGCATGATTATTGCTACACAGCGCATCCAACAAGTCCTTTTTGCTGTCTGCTCGTTTTTTGAACGGCCTGTGCAACTCACCTCGGAACTTTTGGAATTCAGTCTCTGTTATAATTATTGGCATAATTAATTTTGGGATGATGACCTTTATCGTTATTGAAACCGTCATTATCTCTTCTTACTTCGCGTTCATCCTTTTTTAGTTTCATTCTTCTCTAAAGTCCAATAACTATCAGTGTACGTTTTTGAGACACTAATTTTGAGATAAGTTTTGTAACAGTTTGTGGTGGGGTTAAGCCTTTTTCTGGTTGAAAGGGGTGTTGCAAAAACGATCGTTTTTGCGGCAGTTTGTTTGCGAAAAGTTATATCGAGCCGGTACGATGTTTGATTTGTGAAGGGTGGATGAGGCAATTATTAAGTAAACTCAGCGAGATTTTAATTGATTAATGCGATCGTGCTGTATGGGCGGGGTTTACTAACAATATTTAAGGCTCACAAACAATCTATAAAAACCGCCTCCACCCAACCAACAACCCAGATTAACATGAGGTTCAATCCCATTTTAAAAATATCTATTCGGATTTGTCGTTGGGGTGGGGCGGGTTTATTATATTGTTCGTTTCTGACATAGATGGTTGGTAAAACCCGCCACTACACCTAATGACTATTGCAGCGGCAAAAATACCGTCATCACCTCACCCTTTTCAGGCCGCTGGCGAATTACCAACTTCCCGCCAGCAGCCCGAAATAAATTCTTAGTCACGCTCAAATTTAAACTCAAACTTCCCGTCTCCGGCTGCACCATCAACAAAGGCCCGATCGATCGCAAAGGAGCATTCGCCTTAGCCGCAAAAGTCGATGCGCCATTACCTTCAGGTAGGTGTTCCGATTCCAACTGCAACTTTAACTGATCGCCCGCCAATGTCACCTCCACCTGAATGCGACTCCCCGATGGCAAAGTTCGAGTGAAATTCTCAATCAAATTAGTTAAAACCTGATCCAACATCGTCGGATCGCTGACTACCGCAGGCAACTTTTTCGGGACAATAACTTCCAAAGTGTGGTTGCGCACAGCCGCCTGTTTTTGCCAGCGGGGAATGCTATTTTGCAGCACTTCACCGAGGGACATTGCTGTTAGCTGCACGCCCGAATTTTTGGCTTGCGACATTTCCAATTCCACGGCGCGGAAAATTAAACCGAAGCGATCGATCTGAGCGGTACACTCAGCATCAATCATTTCCAAACGCTTGACCACCACTGGCTCAAGTTTGGGACGTTTCAGCAACAATCGAGTCAGCGTGCGAATAGTAGCCAAAGGTGTGCGGACTTCGTGGGCGATCGCCTGTAGCAATTCCACCTCTTTACTAGCCAGAGGAATTGGAGATTTGCAGTTGATATCTGTAGCCGATAACTTTTGACGCCTGGGACTCAAACCATCATCAATTCTTTCATCCTTTACCCTGCCTGCTTCCTCTTTCCCAACCGGCAAATTATGCAACAGCAAGCGGCTGAACTGCATCACTGTTTGATAATTTGGAGCCATCGGCAAAAACTGCTCGAACAGCGCGTCTAATTTAGTAGAATTATTAGTTACTTGGCTAACTGGTAAATTGAAGCTGCCATCAGAATTGGCAAGCAAACTGTCGCTTTCAGTCACCCTGCGCCGCAAAACTTCCCAAGCTTTGGCGACTACTTGCGGGTCGAAAGAAAATAGAAAAGCCGGCATTCCCGCAGAATTTTCACCCAAAACCATCACCAGGCTAAAACTAGCAGTTAAAACCAAACAAAACTGCTCGTGCGCCAAAGGATCGCCGATCGCCAAAGCCAAAGCCGGGGCCGCCGCAGGCACAGATATTTGCTCATCAGCCGCCGGCAGTAAAGCTAAAGTTTGTCTAGCACGAAAAGACCACAAAGCAGCATCGTTATCGGGAATACTGGTAAAAATCCAATTGGCAAAGCCGTTGGCCCTCTCAGGGTCAGTCAAAACCGAAGACGGGCCGGACAAAACCAATCCCTGACAGGAATTGGGGATTGTCGACCGACAATTTGCTCGATCGGCATCTGTTTTTTGTCCGGGTTTTTGCCGGTCGAGCATTTGATTCAAAGCTGCGATCGCCCCGTACCATTCCTGTTCAGCTTTCAGCCGAGAAGCCCCACGGCTGGCAGGACACCGATGGCGGTTGTTTTCTCCCGCCAACTTAGCATCAAAGAGACTGAGGTCATTTTCTTGGCCTTCGGAGGCTAAAATTTCGCTTATTGTCGGTAAAAAGTAAGTATTCACAGTTATAAACCCACCTTCGGAGGCATGAAGGGTGAAGTATTTATGTATAGGAAAGTTCAGGAGTTAAGACTCAAGCACCAGCGCGATCGAAAAATCCCGCATAGTTTCTTGCGCCTTCCTCCTAACCCACAGGATATCCACATTTGTCAACTAACGACATTGGCAGAACCGTACCAATAAGTCGCAATCTCCGCGCTTGGGGCGATATTTTGCACGATCGCCCTGACAAAAGTGCAAAATGAAGTCAGTTAAACACCGTGCTTTCCTTATGCCCACCTCGATCGCCGACTCGAAAAATCTGCTGTCAGACTTAATGGCACGCTACCGCAATCAAGTGGATTATCTGGCAATTCGACTCGAAGAAGCCGAAGGCACCGACATCCTGCTGCGAGGCGAAAAAATTGAAACCCTCAGCGAAGGAGTCTCAATTGGCGGCCAAGTCCGAGCTTGTCACAAAGGCGGCTGGGGCTTTGCCAGTTTTAACCGACTTTCCACCCTCGCCGAAAGAATCGAAGAAGCCATCGCCGCGGCTAAACTGATCGGCGAAGAAGAAACGATTCTGGCACCAGTTACGCCAGTACAAGACATTTGCTTGCTGCCGCTGACAGGAACAGACCCCCGTCTGGTTCCCCTAATTGACAAAAAGCAATTGTGCGATCGCTACGCGGCCATCCTGCGCAGCATTGACCCCCGCATCGCCACCATCTCCGTGCGCTACGGCGACAGCACCCAGCGCATCATCCTCGCCACCTCCGAAGGCACCATGCTCGAACAAGGTTGGGCAGACATGGAAATGCGCTTTGCCGCCACGGCCCGCAGCGGGGAAACCGTACAAACAGGCCGCGAAACCACCGGTTCGCGCAAAGCCTACGAAGACTTAACCGATCTCGATGTTCAAGTTCGCAGCGCCGCCCAGCGCGCCGTAGATTCCCTAGCCTTACCCCCCGTCCAAGGCAACACCTACACCGTCGTCATCGACCCGATTCTGACCGGATTGTTCGTTCACGAAGCCTTCGGGCACCTTTCCGAAGCCGACATGGCCTACGAAAATCCCGACATTTTGGAAATTATGACCCTCGGCCGCCAGTTCGGCCCAGAAAACTTGCAAATTTTCGACGGTGCAGCGCCAGAGGGACACCGGGGCAGCTATTTCTACGACGACGAAGGTACTCCGGCGACTACGACTCAGTTAATTAAAGACGGCGCTTTAGTCGGGCGGCTGCACTCGCGGGAAACTGCGGGCAAATTGGGAGAAACGCCTACTGGCAATGCTCGCTGTTTGAATTATCACTATCCGCCGATCGTCCGCATGACGAATACTTGGATCGAACGGGGTGACACGCCAGTGGCTGACTTATTTTCTGGTATCAAAGAAGGAGTTTATGCGCGCAATTGGCAAGGCGGCATGACTAACGGCGAAATGTTTACTTTCAGTGCCGGCGAAGCTTGGATGATCCGCGACGGAAAACTCGACAATCCGGTGCGGGATGTTACTCTTTCGGGTAATGTTTTCAGCACTTTAGCCGATATTGAGGCGATCGGCGACGATTTCTACTGGGATGAATCCGGCGGCTGCGGCAAGGCAGGACAAAGCGGTTTGCCGGTAGGCTGCGGTGGCCCGAGTTTGCGGATTCGCGATGTCGTGGTTGGTGGCGAAGCTGCGGAAGAAGATTAAAGTTTCAAAAGTTTAAAAAATAAAGGTAAAGCGCAAGATTCCTACTCGCGCTTTACCTTTATTTTTTGAGTGCAACATTTCGCGCCTGTTTGTGGCATCTGATATCTTGAGTACGCTTGGCCAAAAAACCGGAACAGCCAAAAATTATGTTTTGAGTCGTCAAATACCGCTAAAAAATAGGTTTTTTGGTACGCAGTACCTAAGTCCTGAATTAATGGATGGAAATCTTCAATTTTTCTCTTCTTATCCCAATTTTCGATTCTCCCCGTAATTACCTAATTCCCAACAGACAATTATCGCTTTTTTCGCCTTTATCTCCCGCTTCCTCGTTCTGGCGGCGTATCTTTATCGTTATCGTAAAAGGTCTGAGTGTCGGCTAGAGCGGTTAAAATGTCTGGAGCAGAGTTGTCTTGAGCAAAAAAGGTCGATCGAGTTTCTAAGCTTTGAGCGCTAACTGCGGTGCTGCTCAGTAACAGGCTTGACATCAGGATGGAAGAGTAAACGCCGATCATAATAAATTTTGGTATTTGTATTTTCCCCTTCTTGATACGCAGTCTGTACTCGGCTATCAGGATAAAAAAAAATTAATGGCAGCGAAACCATCAATTAGTAATTGACGGCACCTGCACTTTTTTTTATTTTTCGTTGAAAGCAGGTGAAAGCCCTTATCTAGCTCGCTTGTTTGCTCGCAAGTTCGAGCTGTCTGCTACTTGCGGCCAACCAGCAAAATTTAATACCATCTAAAAAAAAAGAAGGCCTCTCTAGGCCGGTGCTCCAAAACCTGGTAGTTATAAATCATTCCCAATTTTAAAATTTCAAATCTCAAATGGTATACACCCTGGAAGCCACTTGAAACACTCTGCAAATAAGGAAACGAAAACCGCAAACTATAAATCTTTAATAGTCTTCAGATTAATTTCATAATTTATTGATATTAGGAAGAACCCCTCGCATTAAAGACAAAATAGCAGATTACAGAGGTGCGTCATCAGCACCCTACATATAAAAATTTTGGTGCACGATATTCCTGAAAGAAAGCAATGTCTAATCCTTCAGATTAACTTCATAAATGGTTGTTATGGTATTTTCAAATGAATTGTGAACCTTTTTTATTTTTTTGTCTCTCTTGCTTTGTCTCAAGATGGCTGGCGCGCCGCTCCGAAGGACGAGTCGAAAGCGGTTCTGAAAAAAAAAGCCCGTTCACAAAATCGTGGAGTCAATCTTACATCTCAAAACTCAAATCTCACATCGACTGACTTGCGAATCTACCTGTAAGAACACCGAGTCGAGGGTTGACGAGTTGTCCAAAACAACATCAGCTTGTTGACACTTTTGAGCTAGCGGTAACTGGGCGTTAATGCGGGCATTAGCTCGATCGTAACTCAAGCCGTCTCGCTGCATTAGTCGTTCTAACTGCACTCCCGGCGAACAGTACACCACCCAAATTTCGGTACACAAGTCAGTCATGTTAGCTTCAAACAGCAGCGGCACTACCAAAACCAAAGTCAACGTGTCAGTCGGGGCGCAGAAACCGGAGTTTTTTTCAACAATACTTCGTTCTAGCTTTTGATCGCGGTGAACAAACCCGGTTTCTTGAGTTTTTGTACTTAAGTGATGTGTGCCTTGCGATACCGGAGTCAATGCAGCAATGCAGCTTTGAGTTTCCTCAACAAATCGGCGGCGGACATAAGGGTGAATCTGTTGTTCCAACCACTCCCGCTCGGCTGCGTTACAAAAAATAATATTTCCCAACTCGGGCCGATTTAAATTGCCGTCGGGGAGCAAAATAAGGGCGCCGTATCGTTCTACAATAGAGTCCAGTATTGGCGAACCTGGGTTCACAGCTTCGCGGGCGTAAATATCGGCATCTAAAATCGGAAATCCCCAGGCATCTCTCAGATAATTAGATATAGCGGTTTTACCGGTGGCGATGCCCCCAGTTAAACCGATCAGACGCACAATTCCATCGCTCATAATTTTCGCTGTTTAAATTTCCTGGGTTTCGACACTTACTGTCTGTCTTTGCTATGTTGGTGACACAATTAAATTTAGACTGAAAATTTAAGATTTGCGATCGAGAACTAGCGTTAGGAAGTGTCAGCATTGGGGTGCGATCGACTCTTTTTTACCTAAAATCTCAATTTTAAACTCGAATCAAGGTCTAGACCGAGGCAAACTTATGAATGCTCAACGTGCTGTGCGGTCGATTCTGGCAGCAATTCCCATTGCCGGATTTTGGATATTAGATTTTTCCCCCAACCTGCTGTTCTTAAAAGAAAACAGCAGCAGATGGGTATTCGTGGCAATTTATCCCCAATCTCAAATTGCTGCAGCACAATCTATTACTCCAGCCCCAGACGGCACCGGAACCGCTGTCACCGCCCCAGGTACAGGGTCGCCCCCTCGCTACGACATTCAAGGCGGCACTCCCTCCAGAGACGGAGCAAATCTATTCCACAGTTTTACTCGGTTCGGTCTGAATTCAGGCGAAACTGCCAATTTCATCTCCAACCCAACCATAAAAAATATCCTCGGCCGCGTTGTCGGCGGGGACGCTTCCTTAATTAACGGTCTAATTCAAGTTAGCGGCGGCAATTCTAACTTGTTGCTGATGAATCCCGCAGGCATCATCTTCGGAGCAAATGCTCGACTCGATGTGTCCGGGTCTTTTTTTGCTACCACCGCTAGCGGTATCGGTTTTGACGACCGTTGGTTCAACAGTACAGGGGCGAACGACTACGCAGCCCTAGTCGGAACGCCGAATGCTTTTGTTTTTGGCTCACAGCCGGGGAGTATTGTCAATGCCGGTAACTTGGCTGTCGGAACCGGGCAAAATTTGACTTTGCTGGGCGGTACGGTCATCAGTACGGGCAAACTTTCAGCCCCGGGCGGTCAAATTACTGTGGCGGCTGTTCCGGGCGAAAATCTGGTGCGGTTGAGTCAAAACGGACTTTTGCTGAGTTTAGAAGTTTCTCCGGCTGCGGGAGTGTCGGGTTCGGAAACTCTTCCCTTCTCTCCCCAGAGTTTACCTCGGCTGCTCTCTGGTCCCGGCGTGGCTAACGCTACGGGTATAACTACGAACGCTCAAGGTGAAGTCGTACTGACGGCAGGCCCCACAGTGCCTGCAGGTGCTGGAACTGCGCTGGTAGCGGGTGATGCGGATGTGTCTGCCAGGGGGGGCGCGGGAGGAAGTGTCAACGTGTTGGGCGACAAGGTAGGGCTGTTGGGAGCGAAGATTGAGGCTTCGGGGCCGGACGGCGGCGGAACTGTGCGGATCGGGGGAGATTACCGAGGCGAGGGAACTGTGCCGAATGCAACAATGACTTACGTGGATGGCAAAAGTTCGATCGCCGCCAACGCAACTCAATCAGGCAACGGCGGCAGAGTTTTTGTCTGGGCTGACAACACGACAGCATTTTTGGGCAGCATCAGCGCGAATGGCGTTTCTGCAACGGGAACCGCAGGTGTTGGCGGGTTTGTGGAAGTTTCGGGCAAGCAAAGATTGATTTTTAACGGTACTGTCGATACTTCCGGGACAAACGGTTTGGGGACTTTGCTGTTAGATCCAGAAAATATCTTAATTACAGATTCCCCAGAAGGTACCGGCGATGCGGCAATTATTGCCAATAATATTTTGGCAACAGGAACGCCATCACAACAGCCAAACAATTCTGAGCCTTCGCTGACAATTTCGGCAAGAGCTTTGGAAAGTATGTCGGCGACGACAAATGTGGTTCTCGAAGCGCTCAACGATATTACAATTGCTGATTTGGCGGACAATCAGTTGAGCTTTCAAGCAACTACTGGTTCGGTGACATTGAGAGCAGATGCCGATCGCAGCGGTGCGGGTGTTTTTTCGATGAATTCGGGAGATACAATTAGCACTCAAGGCGGTGCGATCGCCATTTCGGGAAATCAAATTACTGCGGGCAATTTGTCAAGCAACGGCGGAAATATTAGTTTGATTAGTCCGGGTTCGACCGTTGCCAACAATATTTCTTCATCGAATCCTAGCACCGGCAGCAGCGGGAATATTTTGCTCGAAGGTCTGAACGTAACGGCCCAAAAACTTGATGCCAGCGGCCCGGAAGCGACGGGAAATGTAACATTGACAGCTCAGAATGTTCTGGGAGTTAGCTCGATCGCAGGGGGTTCGGGAAACATTACTTTGACTGGTAATGAAATTAATTTTAAAGGCGACAAAAATTCAGTCAGCGGCACTGGCTTTTTGGTACTGCAACCTTGGAACGCAGGTCAAAATATTGCGATCGGCGGTTCTGGAGATGTCGGCACTAATATTTATTTGAATCTGACGGCAAGCGACCTCGGAAGTTTGCAAAATGGGTTTGCTGGAATTACGATCGGCCGTAGCAACGGTATCGGTTCGATTCTGATTGCCAACGATTTCACATTTTATGACTCGCTAATTATTCAATCGCCGGGGGGTTTGGGAACAATCACTACCACAAATTCCTTGACAGGGGCCGACAATGCCTCAATTACTCTCAAAGCTGACGGCAATATCAGAACCGGAAATATCACTACCAACAATCAGGAAATTCGCATCGCCAGCACAGCGGGCAATGTCACAACAGGTCAGCTACGTACTGGAACTGCCCCCACCATCAACACTTCTGTCAATTCTGCCAAAGTGCCACGCTCGGAGGCGGGAGATGTTAGCGTTACCGCAGAGGGAACGGTGACTGCAGGGGCGATCGACACGAGGGGCGATCGCGCGGGGAATGTGACGCTGACGGGGCCCAAGGGAGTCACTGCGGGTGCGATCCAAGCTGGCGGCTCGAAAACACCGGGAAATATTACTTTAACGGGCAACGATATTGACTTGACGGGTGGCAACAATTCGATCGCCAGCAACGGCAATTTGGTGCTGCAACCGGCCGATCCCAGTCAAAATATTATAATTGAAGGTTCTGGCAATACCGAAGCTCTGAACTTGACTTCTGCGGAATTGAACTCGCTGCGGAATGGGTTTGCTTCGATCGCGATCGGGCGTTCTGACGGTAGCGGTGCGATCTCGATTGCTTCTGGAACGCCAGATTCAACACCAGTGACGGTGACATTTCAAGACCCGACGACGATTCAATCGCCCAATGGCACTGGCGCGATCGTGGGAACGGGTGCGATCGTCGGAACTGATAACGCCACGATCTCTCTGATGGGCGGTACTGTAGCCGTCGGAGACGTTACCTCGACTGCGGGGATTAACATCACTAGCACTCAAGGCAACTTGACTGCTGGTACGCTTTCATCTCGATCGGCTTCCGCGGCGGGCGATATCAAGATCGACAGCGCCGCTGCGGTAGAAACCGGCAACATCGATGCTTTTGGTGCTAGAAGCGGGGGAGATATTTCGATTGCGGCGCCGGGGCGGATCGTTACAGGCGTGATCAATTCCAGTTCGGAGTCGGGAAGTGCCGGTTCGAGCAAGATTACCGGGCAGAAAGATGTTGAAGTTGTTTCGATCAAAGCTCGCGGCAATACGGGCGGCGATGTGGAAATCGATGCTGGGGGAGCGTTTCGGGCTGCGGGAACGGGAACGGTTGCCGATCGCGCCGAGGTCAGCATTTCTACAGACGGGCTGGCTCGGTCGGGTTCGCTGACGCTCTCTCAAAGCGCTTGCCCGTCGAGAACTTGCACGGTGGCGACTGTTGGGACGGGAAACTCGAAGTCGAACACTGCCACCTCCTCAACTACTATCGGGCCGCTGGCGATCGTGTCGAGTCCGGCACCAACTACCAGCGTGGAACTGAAAACTACAGCCAATTCTCAACAAATTGTGACTGAGGTGAGTCTCCCCTCCGCAGCGTCTGCGCCAAAGAGCAGTAACACAAATGTCTCGCCTGAACCTGCTGCTGCGTCTGTTGAGGTGGGGTCGAACGAGACTGCGACCGGCTCGGTATTGCTGTCGCAGTCGCTGTTAACAGACAATCAGGGTGCGCCGGCGACGACAGAAAACGGCAGCGGGGGGGCAACTGCACAGAAGCCGGCGAGTGGGGCGAGTGCAGGAAGTATCGGGAATGTCAGGGTTCCTGAGATTTCTCGATCGAGTTCGATCGGGCAAATAAATCCGATCGACGCAGTGCAACAAAGGGATAGAACTCAGGGTCGGGAATTTGAACGTTACTTTGGGGGCAATCTCGGTCAAAAGTCGGTCACGCAGCAAAGTATTCGAGATACTCTCAGCAGCGTCAATCGCTTGACGGGAGTTAAACCCGCCATCCTTTACGTGTGGGCGAAAGAGAAACATTTAGAACTTGTGTTGTTATTGCCAGACGGCAAAAGTGTTTTTAAAAGCGTGCCTGCAAGCCGCGAGACAGTGCTGCAAGTTGCTAAAGAATTCACTAATGCTATCAGAACTCCCAGGAGATTGAATGCTGCTGATTACAAGGAACCTGCCGAGGAACTTTACCAGTGGTTAATTGCACCGCTGCAACCGGAATTGGAGGCTAACAAGATTGACACCTTGGTGTTTTCGATGGATGCGGGTTTGCGGACTTTGCCTTTGGCTGCTCTTTACGACGGCAAGCAGTTTTTGGTAGAAAAGTACAGTTTGGGGCTGATTCCAAGTTTGAGTTTAACTGATACTCGCTATGCCGATGTTAAGAGTTCTGAAGTTTTGGCGATGGGTGCGTCGAATTTTCCTGCCAAATACGATCAAAATCCTTTGCCTGCAGTGCCGCTGGAAATATCGACAATTGTGGGCAAGATTTGGCCCGGTTCGTCTTTTCTCAATGAAGCTTTTACTTTGGCAAATTTGAAGGATAAGCGCAATCAATCGCAATACAAAATTATTCATTTAGCTACTCACGGCGATTTTCAGCCAGGGGGGGCAGAAAATTCTTACATTCAGTTTTGGGATACTAAGTTGCGGTTGAATCAGTTGGATCAGTTGAAGTTATCTAACCCGCAGGTGGAGTTGTTGGTTTTGAGTGCGTGTACTACGGCGGTGGGAGACGAACAAGCTGAGTTGGGGTTTGCGGGGTTGGCGGTGCACGCGGGGGTCAAATCGGCTTTGGCGAGTTTGTGGTATGTCAGCGATGTCGGTACTTTGGGGCTGATGACTGAGTTTTACCAGCAGTTGCGCACGGCGCCGATTAAGGCTGAGGCTTTGCGGCAAGCGCAGTTGGCGATGCTGCGGGGTGAAGTGCGGTTGCAAGATGGTTATTTGAGGCGATCGGGCAACAATCAAGCTCTGCCCTTACCGTCGGAGTTGACCGCCAGGGGCGATCGAAATTTGTCGCATCCTTATTATTGGGCTGCTTTTACTATGATCGGTTCGCCGTGGTAATTGTGAAGGAAGAGGGCATGGGGTGCGATCGTCCAAACTCACTATAGCAATTCCATTTGAGATGTAAATAGGGCTTGCTGAATAAGCTGATACGCAGCTAGATTGTATAATATAAATATAAGAAAATAAGCGATAATTAGTTATAATGTATGCCAGCAAAAAACCATCTATCTCAAAATCAAAAGCAGAGACTCATTAAACTACTAAAAGAGTCTGACGATAATTACGTAAGGGGAAAAGTTCTAATTTTATTGCTAATAAATGACGGAAAAACTTATCGACAAATTAGTGAATCTATGGAGATTGCTTACACAACAGTAGCTTATTGGTCAGTTCACGGCGATCCAGATAATTTGGATAGTTTTTTAGATAAAAGAAGCCCAGGAAATTTTCGCAAAGTCACTCCAGAGTATGAAAAAATATTGATAGATACAATCGAAAAAGCTCCGGAAGAATATGGATATGAATTTGGGAGATGGACGGCAGCCAGACTA
>NZ_JAUBPO010000136.1:0-15040 GCF_036700785.1 Microcoleus sp. S28C3
GGCTTGACGGCTTATCAATCTATTCAACAAGCTCTCTCTACTGATCGCTCCCTTTTTTGCCCTAGTTGAGCAATTACAAATTATCAGTTAAATTTTTCTGCCTTTCAGCAAATAAGTCGTCATTGCTCCTTTGCCTTTAACATTAATTTTACCGCGTTTTTCCAACAAATACTTATCGCACAGCAACTCATAAGTTGAGCTGCTAACTTGAATTTTACCAGGAAGTCCCTGAGATTCCATGCGGCTTGCTGTATTCACAGCATCTCCCCACAAATCGTAAATAAACTTTTTAGTGCCGATAACGCCTGCTACAACTGGCCCAGTATTAATGCCAATGCGGATATTTATAGGTTCACCGCATTCGTCGCGGAATTTCATAATTTCTTGCTGCATTTCTAGGGCCATTTCGGCAATAGATTCGGCGTGATTTGTACAGGGAAGCGGCAAACCGCCTGCGACCATATAATTGTCGCCTATAGTCTTAATTTTTTCTAAGCCGTATTCTTCGCTTAAGCTATCGAAAGCTGAAAATATTTTGTTAAGCAATTTCACTAATTCTTCAGGAGACGTGCGAGAGGATATTTCGGTAAAGCCCACAATATCAGCAAACAAAACCGTAACCTCGGCAAATCCGTCCGCAATATTTATCTGGCCTTGTTTTAGGCGATCGGCAATCATTACCGGTAAGATATTTAATAATAAACGTTCCGACTTCTCTTGTTCGGCGCGCAATATTTCCTCAGCTTGTTTCCGCTGTGCGATTTCCTTGTATACTCGGTGAAACATTTGATTGAATGCGACCATGAGTTCTCCCAACTCGTCATCGCGCTTGACAGAGAGAGAGTAGAAATCAGGTTTTTCTCGATCTTTGCTCAAAGCGTCTCCTGCAGCGATCAAGTCATCGCGCAATCTCAAGAGAGGTGCAATTACTGTCACCCCTAAAAAGAACATAGTCACCGAAGTTACAAAGGCTGATATAATGATGACTAGAACCGCAATCCGCCCAATAAATGCGTAGAGTTCCGGTTGAACGGTGGAAGCATCGTGGCGCACAATTAAGATGTAATCTCCTCCCAAATGTCGCTCCGTCCAAGCAATATCGTAGCGCTTGCCATCGAAATTGTGATGGTGAACTATACGAGCATTTTTTAGTTGCTTTAAACTGATTTCTGGGCGTTCGCCAAGTGCATATATTAGCTGACCGTTAGCTTGGTAAATAGACAGTCCTAACACTACTTGAGAATCCTTAATAATATTTTTTACTTCTTCTTGCAAGAAAGTGCGATCGGAAATATCTTGTTGGAGCAAAAACTCTAGGGAATCAACAGTCGCCCGAGATACCTGTTCTAATTGACTTAAAAGTTCATTTTCTCGCCGAAAATAAGAGGGAACTAAAATAATTCCCTCTATGACAAGAATGCTAGCAAATATCCACAAAGCTATTTGCCTAGACAAGCGAGATTGGAAAAAACCCAAGAATGATAAAATCCGCAATAACATAAAATTTACTATTTGGCAATGGCCTAATTTAGGACATAGGAAAATAAACCCGGTTTCTCGTAATAAATTTTGAGTTTGTCAACAAATCAACTGCGCCGAAACCGGGTTCCTCACATCCTCTGTGTAATTCCTGTAATTGTCAGCAGTCAACAGCCAGCAGCTATTAACTGTTAGTTCTTGGCTGACGACTAACAACGAATGACTGATGACCCCGCCCAAAAACGGATACCAGCCCCCGACTTAACTCGTGGATATATAAAAATTTTAGACCAAAGTTCAAGATCCCAGATTCACCTGTGCAGTAAATCTAAAATCTAAAATCTAAAATCTAAAATCTAAAATTGACTGACTTCGGACTAACTAGCAGACCCCTTAATAATATAATAAACAAATTAAACCGAAACTGCGCTGACTAACCTGCCTAGAAGCAAATAAGTATTCATATCGCCCTTGCCTTTGACCTGGATAATTCCTCTGTCTTCAAACAGATACTTATTTTGCAATATCTCGTAAGTTGATTGTGTGACTTGAATCGCGCCGGCAACCCCGTGGGATTCCATGCGGGCTGCTGTATTAACGGCATCGCCCCAGAGGTCGTAAATGAATTTTTTAGTACCAATAACCCCGGCAATTGCAGGCCCGGTATTGATGCCGATGCGAATGTTAATTCCTGCATGATGTTTGGCATTAAATTTTGCTAATTCCTCCTGCATATCTAAAGCCATTTCCGCAATGCTTTCAGCGTGGTTGGTGCTGGGATTTGGCAAACCTCCGACTACCATGTAAGCATCTCCAATTGTTTTGATTTTTTCCAAGCCGTACTTTTCCGTCAAACCATCGAAGGCTGAAAAAATTTCGTTGAGAAAATCGAGCAATTCTTCGGGAGATATTTGTGCTGACAGCACGGTAAAGCCTACGATATCCGCAAACAAAATTGTGACTTCTGCGAAGCCGTCAGCAATACTGCTTTGACCATCTTTTAGCTTAGCAGCAATGGACTCGGGTAAAATATTGAGCAGCAGGCGATCGGACTTTTCCTGTTCTTTTACCAATTCTACATTAGTTTCTTGCAATTGTGCCGTCCGTTCCCTGACGCGCTGTTCTAATTGTTTAGCATTTTGGCGCAACCTGCTAATAGATAGAGTTAATCCTGTTACCCCTAAAACTGAAAGTCCTGCTAACAGTAAAAACAGGTATTTCAGTTCGCTGCGAGTATTTTTCGTGATGGTATCGAGAGGTTGAGTAATTTCTAATATCCCCCGTACATCTCCCACTTTCCAGTCTTTTTTGGGACTGAAGGAGTTAGTGTTGTGACAGTTAACGCAGCTAGGAGTTAGAATATCTGCCTCCGCATATCGAAATGCTGGCTTGCTGTGAAAATCCTCACGTCTGAAAAATTTTTCTGTCGGATTTTTCATCAAATAGGTAATAGCTTGCCGTTCAAAATCGTCTCGTGCTCCGCCTTCTTTTCGCCGCCAGGGAAACGGGTAGTCGCTGTAGAGACGAACTGATACTTCGGGATTTTTTTGGGTGATATGGTTGCCGAGTTCTATTAAGAAGGTGGCAGGTACGGGAACTGTTACTTTTGTCGGGTTGTAGTCGTGGGTAAAGTTAATTGTTTTAGCGGTGTTAAGAGGATTAACAACATCCGAACTGTAAAGGGTGCGGGCTTCTTTAATAGCTTGGGCATAGAGGGTGGCATTTTGGAGGGCTTGCGATTCAATTAGGGTGGAGGAAAGACGAGACATATGTGCCATCGCTACTCCTACACCTACACAAAATAAAATTGTCACCGCAAGGAGAATTCGCTTGTAAATTAATTGGCTGATGGCAGCCCGACTGCGAGAAATTAACTGGCGCATGGTATCCTCAAATGTGAGGTTGAATCTTTAAGTGATTTTACGCACTACTAACATAACACTGCTTTTTCAGGTCGCTTTGTCGGCGTCGGGCTAAACCCAGACGGCGTAGTGCAAGGGATTGTTTATTGTTATTTACAGCAAGTGTTGGGGTTCTCCGTAAAAGTACGCATAACTTTATAGTACCGATCGCACTTATTGCTGTATCTCGGTTAGGATAGCAATTGTAGTCTATGGTTGGCGATCGTGAATTCTGACTCTACTGTCTCACCTACAAACAACGAAATTTTTCCGGGAGAAGTTTTCGTCAATACTGCCGATTTTGATACCGGCATTCGGCGACTTTTACCTAAATATGACGAAATGCTGGATGTATTAACAGCCTGCATTGCTAGTGCAAACCACCGCATTTTAGAACTCGGCTGCGGTACGGGGGAACTCACTTTAAAACTTCTCCAACGCTACCCGTCAGCGGAAATAGTTGCTGTCGATTACTCGCCGCGAATGCTTGATTTTGCCCGCGCCAAAATAGAGTCGGCAGGATACGCAGCCCGGTGGACTGGCATAGAAATGGACTTTGGAGAATGGGCGCACAATCCCAATTTATCCGGCTTGGGCGATAAATTCAATGCTTGCATTTCATCTCTGGCAATACACCATCTTGAGGACGAGATGAAGTTGAAATTGTTTCAACGCATTCGCGAAAGTTTAAATGCTGGTGGCTGTTTTTGGAATGCCGATCCTCTTTTAGCAGAATCAACAGCAATGAAAGATATTTATCAAGCGGCGCGAGAAGATTGGGCGCTAAATCAGGGGGAAACCTTAGCACAAATTCGCGCAAATGTGGGTAAGAGTGTCTCTTACGGGTATTCTAATCCCGATCGCCTAGCTACACTTTCGGCACATTTAGAGATGTTGGCATCATCTGGATTTGAGACTATTGCAGTTCCTTGGAAATACTACGGTATGGCGGTGTTTGGGGGATTTGTTAATTGAAAAAAGCAGTCTTAGAGGCAGGCAGAACTTTTATATGTAGGGTGCACGGCCCGGCGCACCTTACTGCTTAAAGAAAGATTGCAGTTAGTGTTTTTGGTTACTAAGTTCTGCTTGAAAAATATATAATACTGTCAGAATTTAGGAAACAAAATGACTGCAACTGCGATTCAAAGTATTGACTGGGATGCTTTTTCTTCGGAACTCTCAGGAATCGAAATAATTAGCGATCGCGCGCAAGTTTTCAAGCTATCTCAAGACTTTTATCACTTCAGTCCTGTTTTGCAACCTCTCTTAAGTGATAAAACAGGAGATTTAGTAGTTCGTCCCGCCAGCGAAGCCGAAGTTTTGCGGATTGCTGCAGCCTGCGTCAAATCCAAAATTCTGCTAACTGTTAGAGGCGCAGGAACGGGCAATTACGGGCAGTGCATTCCCCTCAACGGCGGCGTCATTTTAGATACCAGCAAAATGAACAGTATCCGCTGGATAAAACCTGGTTTAGCTTGCGTAGAACCAGGGGTGAAAATGTCGGTTTTCGACAAACAAGCGCGAGAAACCGGTTGGGAATTGCGGATGGTTCCCTCAACTTATCGCACCGCAACGATTGGGGGATTTATTGGCGGCGGTAGCGGGGGAATTGGTTCGATAACTTACGGGCAATTGCGCGATCGGGGAAATCTTCATGCCGTTCGAGTCGTTACAATGGAAGACGAGCCCCGCGTCATCGAATTGCGCGGCGATGAAGTGCAAAAAGTCAATCACGCTTACGGCACAAATGGGATTATTACTGAGTTAGAAATTCCCCTCGCCCCTGCTTATGCTTGGGCGGAAATTATCGTCGCTTTTGACGATTTTATGACATCCGCAAACTTCGGTCAAGCTTTAGGCGATGCGGACGGAATTATCAAAAAACTAATTTGTGTTTGTGCTTGGCCGATTCCTGCTTATTTTGCTGCTTTCCGCGAGGAGATTCCTGAAGGTAAGCACTGCGCTTTGTTAATGGTAGCTGAATATTGTCTGGAACCGCTGCAAGATTTGGTGCGCGAATATGGCGGCACAATTTGCTATCAAAAAAACGCGCAAGCTGCGAGCAAAGGTGCAGCAATTGCTGAATTTACTTGGAATCATACAACTCTGCACGCTCGCAGCGCTGACCCGTCTCTGACTTATTTGCAGACGATTTTTCCCGCAGATCGAGGTTTGAAATTGATTGAGGAACTGTACAATTATTATGGGGATGAGGTGATGATGCACTTGGAGTTTTTGCGGATGAATGGCAGGGCGATCGCCGCAGCTTTGCAAATAGTTCGCTACACTACGGAATCACGGCTCAATGAAATTATTCGCTATCACGAAGAGCAAGGCGCACTGATTGCTAATCCTCACACTTATATATTGGAAGATGGAGGGATGAAAAGTATTAATGTGGAACAGTTGCAGTTTAAAGAGTTGGTCGATCCTTACGGTTTGCTGAATCCGGGTAAAATGCGGGCGTGGTTGGAACGGGATTAAGGGCGATGGTTTTTAGATAAGATTCGGCGATTGAAATGGCTGCTAGACAAACGAAGAGATTCGGCGATTGAAATTGCTTCAACACAAACTTTTGTCTGCGCTTCGCCGAACGTCCTTCGCGGACTCAGAAATGAGCAAATAGCAGTGATAAATTTAAGGGACAGGGGCGGTAATTTCTGCTGGTGCGATGGCTCCTTCAGAAGGTACAGCTTGCTTTTCCAGTAGTTGGCGCTGTTTGTTCCGAAATTCTGCGGCCGCATCGTTCAAATTTTGGCGCTGTTCGGTATTAAATTCTTCCATGCTGCGGCCGCCTCCCAATTGGGATCTGTGAATTAAATCAAATATTGCGCTTCCGCTGCTGCGGCCGGAAAATGGGTCGGTATTGTCTTGAGTTTGAAAGTCTTGCAGCGGTTGGGCATTATTTAAACCGCTGGCTTGAGCGAAGCTTGCTTGAGGCGAGAACAGAGCACAGGATGCGATCGCGCTTGCAGCAATCCCAATCATCAATTTGCCCGATTTAGAAGTTTTGGCGTTCATAATTTATTAGTTGAACCTTCAAAAAAACAATTCTATCTAAACAATATTCTGACTTGCGACTAAATATTATATTACTTCGCTGAGGCTAAGGACACGGCATTGCCGCGTCCCTACAATTGACGGTGCAGGTTAAACGATCGCCCGCAGATAGGCCGCGATGCCCTAACTAAGCAAACCGGCGTCGCAGCAGCGGTTGAATGCTCAGCAGCGCCACCAAATCAAAGGCTAGCAATACTAACAGCGATCCTCCAAAGGTAACATTACCCCAAGGAGCGTACATCACGACACTGGCTAGCGACCAATCGCTGTGCAGGTAAAGATAGCGGATGGGTTCGATCGCGTAACTCAGAGGATTGAGAGTCACCACAACTTGCAGCCAGTCTGGCATAAATGACAGGGGCGCGAGGGCTGTGCTGGCAAATAACAGCGGCAAGTTAGTAACAAAAATTACCGCAATTAATTCTACGTGACCGGGAAGAGCGAAGGCTAAACCCAGACTCAAGCCGGTGACGCCCAAAACTAATAGTAGGACAATTAGGGTGATCGCCCCGAGTCCGGCAATTCCGGGGAATCCCGCGCCCAAAAACGCTCCCGCTGTAACGATTGTGCCGGTTTGGATAAAGCTGAGGGTGACGATAAAAATAGCCGAAGCGAGGACGATCGAAAATCGGGAAGCCAGCGGCGCGACTAACAAGCGGTTGAGAAAGCCGAATTCGCGATCGAACATAATCGGCAAACCGGCATTCAGCGCCCCGGCAAATGCAGTAAAAACGATTACACCAGCGCCGAGAAATTGCCCGTAATTCTGGCTTTCGCCGAACAAGCCGGCGGGTGCATTTTCAAACAGAGCTCCGAACAAAACCAACCACATCAGGGGCTGAATAATGCCTGCAACTAGCGTCGAGGGGCGGCGCTGCAATTGAATAAACAGGCGCTTGGTTAAGGCGAGTGTTTCTTGAATGAAGTCGCCCAGCAGGGAACTGGAAGTGTCAGCGGATGCCGTGGAGAGTGGCCGCTGCTGGTTGAGGTTGTTGGGGGATGTAACTGTACCGCTCATAATTGCTTGTTGTGGATTTTGACTGTTGTGATTATGTTTACAGGAAATATGTTGAAAGCGATTTTGGCCGGATGCTTTGATTATAGGCTATTTGGAGTTGAGAGGGCGGGGTAGCTGCTGCTATTGCTGCTCATCGAGTAGCTGGAATGAAAGGAGAAAATTGTAGTAAAATGGGTCAACGCTACATATTAATTTTGTTTCGGAACTCTTAACAATATTTGAGTATAAATTGATGCCATCAAGTGCGATCGCTACTTTAGTCAAAATCATGGAATCTTTGCCGGAAACTGTGAAAAATAGATTTTTGAAACACCTGCAATAATTAATTAGCAAATTTAATATAACTTACTGTTTATTTGAATCCCGACAGTAAGTTATAAATTCCGGCTGAGATTGAAAGTCAACTGAAGCCCGGGGATAGATATACAGTTAGTTTTACAGCAGACAGCACTGTTTTTCAGAACCTAAAAGCAGGTTTTGATTGAGAGGAGTTGCGGCGACGTAGAGACTCATAAACACCCGATCCCAATCCGATGACAATCGATGAAATTTGTGAACTTGTCCGGGAAGTTCGTTGTGAAAAAAATTCTGAAAGAGAGTCACAACTAGGAAACTCGATAATAATTGAAAAATAAACTCTTCTGCCATTTGGGCAGTATGTTATATAAAACAGTCCTGGATGCAATATCACCACAGACGGGGGCGACCACGAGGGATTGCCGCTACAAAACGGTATATATAGAGGCTTTGCGTAAGTCCTATAATTGTCATCCTGAATGAGAGTGTTGCGATCTTCGTGAAGGCTGCTCTGATAATAAAAATTTACCGTATTACAAGGACACGGCAGTGCCGTGTCCCTACTGATGCCTCTTTCCACCAGTTGGTATAATTTAAGACCGCATCGCCTGTTTTTGCTCAGCTTTCAAATCGCGGTTGCTAGCAGCAGCCAACTCCGCATCCAACAGCGTCTTACCAGTCGCAGCCAAATACACATCATCCAAACTCGGCCGAGATTGAGCAATCCCAAAAGTAGGAAGTCCCGCATCTTTCAAAGCTTGCTGAATAGTCACCAGCGCATCGCTTTGCGGTGTTACTACTAAATTGAGAGAATTTCCTTGAGCGGTATTGACAATTACTTCTTGCACAAAAGGCAGCGATTGCATCAGAGTTTTAGCTTTTTCGGCTTCTTCCATCGGCGAAAACTCCCGAATCCGCAAAGTCACCCGATCGCCCCCAACCCGATTTTTCAACTCTTCTGGCGTGCCCTCAGCAATCACCGTACCCTTGTCAATAATCGCCACGCGATCGGCCAAAGCGTCAACTTCTTCGAGATAATGGCTGGTAATCAAAACCGTCGTACCTTCCTCCCGCAAGCGGCGCAGGAAATCCCACACTACCACCCGGCTTTCAATATCTAGCCCGACAGTCGGTTCGTCCAAAACCAAAACATCCGGCTGGTGAAGCAACCCAGCAGCTAAGTCGAGGCGTTTGCGGATACCGCCGGAATAAGTGCCCGTCTTTTTATTTTCCCACTCCTCCAAACCGAGGAGTTTCACCATTTCGTCAATCCGCCCTTTAATCCTAGGGCGCGGCAAATGGTAAAGCGCTGCTTGCAGTTGCAGGAGTTCCCGCCCAGTCAGCACCTTATCGAGAGCCACTTCTTGGGCGACGTAGCCGAGTTTTTGTCTGGCAATTCTCGGCTGACTGACAGCAGAAATGCCAGACACTTCAATGCGTCCGCTATCGGGCGCACTCAAAGTACAAAGTACCCGCAGGGTTGTGGTTTTGCCTGCACCGTTGGGGCCTAGCAAACCAAATATTTCCCCCGGTTCTACCTTGAAGGAAACATCTTTAACGGCTTCTACAGTGCCGTAGCGTTTCTGAAGATTTTCAATTAAAACGGCGGGAGCCATATATTTTGGGGATGAACTGGTTGTTAATATTTTGACACTTCCGGGCTCAAATTGCCGGAATGGTCGATCGACCAATGCGACTGGCTGTGCTTGTAACGATCGCACAATCCTCCTCAACCGGAAACTGCTTATAGTTTTGATTCTTAATACCCGTTTAAAAAATATCAACTTTATAGAGATTCTCAACCCTGATATTCATCAGTATTTCCCAATCTCTAATCTCTAATCTCTAATCTCAAAATTATGAGTTTTGAGTTAATTATAACTTCTCAGTTAGTAACTCAAAACTCACAATTGTTTAACAAGTAGAGATGCACCCGAAACCTGTTTTTTTATAATTATCTCTACCTCTAGGCTGATGTGTAGCGCGATTTTGAAAATTAACACCGTTATCCAACACATCCAACTTTCGAGCCAAATATTAAACAGCAAAAACTTCCCGACGTGGCAAGTTCTACTTTTAACACCCCTAAAGAAAGTTGGCGGAGGCGTCTTTAATCGACAATTTTTACCCAACCGCGGCGCACGTTGTACAGCAGTCGGTTGATGATGGCATACTCATCTTCATTCAGCGTTCTTTCTAAGAGTGCAGATCTGAGCTGTCTCCGGTCGTGGCGAGTCACGACGCTGGAGAACATGACCTGACCAAATAACTCTTCGAGTGTCATTTGGGAGACTGACATGATAAACCTCCTAGTTGATTGAGACAAATAAAATTTTTACAGGCTGATTGTAATCTTATTATGCTCTCTGCGAGCGATTCCAAAGGCGATCGAAAACATTGACACGGTGTGATTTTTGGGCTAAAAATCTGTGACCGAGACTTTGATAGCCAGTGACTTGGATCTCTTAAATTTGTGATCTTGTCACTTAACTCAGGAGGAAGAGGGAAGAAGTCAGAAGGAAGAGGGAAAAAGGCCATCAAGCGCGATCGCCAAATCTAAGCTTCGCTTATCGCCCTCAAAAACTTTCCCTCCCGTCCTCATTGCTTCTCAACCTCATTTTCCCCTATGCCAATTTTCCAACTAATTTAGGCATCGGTCAATAGTCGCCACAACTGACTCGGCCAAATCTTTGAGCGCGTAACCCCCCTCCAAACCAAAGGCGATGCGGCGGGTGATTTGCAGGCAGTATCCGGTGAAAGTACCGTAATCTGACGGAGCCAGAGTCATGCTCGCCAGCGGATCGGACGCAGTAGCGTCGTAACCGGCGCTGACAATCAACAAATCCGGTTCAAATTTTGACAAAAAAGGTACGACAAGAGATTCAAAGGCGCCCAGGTATTCAGCTATGCCGCCGCCCGGATACAGGGGAATGTTCAGCACGTTGTCGTAGGCACCGCGCTCCTCGGCATCTCCCGTTCCCGGATAGCACGGAGATTGGTGCAGGGAACAGTAGGCAATTTGCCGGCAGTTTTCCACCAAGGATTGAGTGCCGTTGCCGTGGTGCACGTCCCAGTCGAGGACGGCGACGCGCTTGATTCCCGGCTGTTCCAGGGCGTAGTGAGCGGCGATCGCAGCATTGGAAAACAAGCAAAAACCCATCGCGCGGGCGTTTTCGGCGTGGTGTCCCGGCGGCCTGGCCAGCACAAAAGCAGGTTCCCCCGCAGCCACCACTCGATCGACCCCATCGAGCCAAGCACTCACCGCTAGCAGCGCTACGTCGTAACTTTCAGCAGAAATCGGCGTATCGCCGTCGAGGTAGCCGCCTCCCCGATGAGCCAAATGTTCGACTTCTTTGATGTATCTTTGCGCGTGAACTTTTTTGAGAGCCCAGAACAGTGCTTGTTCGCGCTGCGCCACTGGGGTGGGCAGTTGCCACTGAATTTGATCCGCCCAGGGAGCAGCTTTCAGAGCGTTGGCGATCGCCGTTAAACGTTCTGGTCGCTCTGGGTGAAGCATTCCAGTCTTGTGCAGCAAGAAATCTTCGGAGTAGATAACGGGTAGCATCGGCTGATTTTAGATTTTAGATTTTAGATTTTAGATTTTTAGTTGGCTTTAAGAAGGCCTTCGGTTTTGTGAAATTAAAATTTCGATCGAGCAACCATTTTAATTTCTTATAGAACCGTCAAAACAACTAACGAAAGCATGAAAGCCTTCAGCCTAAAAAAACCTTTCTAGCTTTTGCCAACCGCTGACTAAATCACCAACTGACAAATTATCAATTGTCCTTGTTTCGTCCCTTAATTTTTCTGGCAATTTTCCCATAAAGTCAAAGGCAAATTGTGATATAATTTTAGGAGTAATTTGCAATATTTGGCAGCTCTACTGAATCCAAACCGATTTTATCGCATTTTTGAGATTTATAGCGGTCAAATTTAAATTTATAACGGAGTTTTTCAACCTATGAGCACCTCTGAGTCGCGGATAATCCCGACGGATCTGGGTAATGAGATGTCCCGATCGTACTTGGAATACGCCATGAGCGTAATAGTCGGTCGGGCGCTACCAGATGCCAGGGACGGTCTCAAGCCCGTTCACCGACGCATTCTCTACGCCATGAACGAATTGGGCTTGACTCCCGATCGACCTTTCCGCAAATGCGCCCGCGTCGTGGGGGAGGTGCTGGGCAAGTATCACCCGCACGGAGATACAGCGGTTTACGACGCCCTGGTGCGGATGGCTCAGGATTTCTCCATGCGGGAACGCCTGATCAACGGCCACGGCAACTTCGGCTCCGTTGACAACGACCCGCCCGCTGCCATGCGGTACACAGAGTGTCGCCTGACAGCTTTGACTAGCGACTCCATGCTGCGCGACATCGACTCGGAAACAGTTGATTTCGGCGACAACTTCGACGGTTCCCAGCAAGAACCCCTCGTACTCCCGGCACGCATTCCCCAAATTTTGCTCAACGGTTCCTCCGGGATTGCTGTGGGGATGGCAACCAACATTCCGCCGCACAATTTAGGCGAAATAATTGACGGTTTAGTAGCACTAATCCACAATCCAGCAATTACTGACCTGGAATTGATGCAGTACATCCCCGGCCCGGACTTTCCCACCGGAGGGCAAATTCTGGGCAGAGGCGGCATTCGCGATGCTTACACCACCGGGCGCGGTTCGATTACAATGCGCGGAGTCGCCGGCATTGAAACCATCGAACATCCCGGCCGCCCCGACAAAGAAGCAATTATTATCACCGAGTTGCCTTACCAAACAAACAAGGCAGCGCTAATTGAGAAAATTGCCGAACTTGTTAACGACAAAAGATTAGATGGAATTTCCGACATTCGCGACGAAAGCGACAGAGACGGAATGCGCATCGTGATCGAACTCAAGCGCGACGCCTATCCCCGCGTCGTCCTCAACAACCTCTACAAACAAACACCCCTCCAAGCCAATTTTGGAGCCAATATGTTAGCGCTAGTAAACGGGGAACCCCAACTACTTACGCTCTCCCAATTCCTCAATGTCTTCCTAGACTTCCGCATTGAGACAATTACTCGCCGGACTCAATACGAGCTCCGCAAAGCAGAAGAACGCGACCACCTTCTGCAAGGCTTATTAATTGCCCTAGACAACTTAGATGCAATTATTCACCTAATTCGCGCCGCTGCCGACTCCGCAGCAGCCAAACAAGAATTGATGGATAATTACGGTCTTTCGGAACAGCAATCCGACGCAATTCTGCAAATGCAGCTCCGGCGTTTGACAGCCTTAGAAGCTCAAAAAATTCAGCAAGAACACGAAGAACTGCGAGCTAAAATCGCCGATTTGGAAGATATCTTAGCGCGCCGGGAACGCATCTTAGAAATCGCCGAATTTGAAGCAGTCGAAATCCAAACCAAAATCGCTACTCCTAGACGCAGCGTCATCGAACACGCCGAAGGAGAAATCGATGAAAGAGATTTAATTGCCAACGAACAAGCAATTATTCTGATCACAGAGCAAGGCTACATCAAGCGGATGCCTGTCAGCACTTTCGAGGCCCAAAGTCGCGCTACTCGCGGCAAAGCAGGCGCGAAAATGAAAGAAGACGACGGAGTAGAACATTTTCTTTCCTGCTGCGATCATGACAGCGTTTTGTTCTTCAGCGACAGGGGCGTAGTTTACTCTGTCAAAGCTTATCAAATTCCCATCTGTTCCCGGACTGCCCGCGGCACTCCCGTGGTGCAACTGCTGCCGATTCCTATAGAAGAAAAAATCACTTCTATGGTGTCAGTCACAGAATTCACCAGCGAAGAATACTTGGTAATGTTGACTCGCGGCGGCTACATCAAAAAAACCGCACTTTCAGCTTTTGGCAACATCCGCACTAATGGATTAATCGCCATTTCTCTAGAAGAAGGCGACCAACTGCGCTGGGTGCGGAGAGCAAAAGTTGGTGACAGCATCATCATCGGTACGCGCCAAGGCATGGCAATTCATTTCCGCACCAATCACGAACAGTTGCGCCCTGTCGGCCGCGCGACGCGGGGTGTAAAATCAATGAAATTGCGATCGGGCGATGAGTTGATCAGCATGGACATTTTGCCCAGTTCAATAGTTGCCGAAATTGCTGAATTGGAAACTGAAGACTCGGAATTTGAAGGGGCAGAAATTGCTCTATTAGAAACTGAAGACTCGGAATTTGAAGTAGCAGAAATTGCTGAATTGGAAACTGAAGATGCGGAATTGGAAGACGAAGAATTAGAACTGCAAGCCGAGGAAATTGAAGGCGAAGATGCAGAAGAAATTCCGACAGTTAGCAGCGAAGTTCCTTCGGTGTTGGTAATCACCACCAACGGCTACGGCAAGCGGGTTCCAGTTTCTCAATTTCGCCTACAAAGACGGGCGGGCAAGGGATTGACGGCTACTAAATTCAAGTCGAAAAAAGGTAAGGATCAGGTAGCTGCGCTGCGAATTGTCAACGAAGATGACGAGTTGATGATCATTACCAACCGAGGTATTATTATCCGTCAGGCTGTGAGTGCAATTTCTACTCAATCGCGCACAGCAACGGGCGTGCGGGTGCAGCGGTTAGATGAGGATGATTCGATCGTAGCTGTGGCTTTAGTGCCGCCTGCTGGTGAAGAATCGGCCGAAGAATCCGAATCTGAGGAAGTGGCAGAATAGTCGTTAATAGTTTGTAAGGTGCGCGTTGCGTACCTTACTGCTGAATGGTAAAAATGCGATCGTCCCTACTCAGAAGTTTTCCCTCAAAAGTCAAAAAATTTTTCCGGTGAGGTAATGATGAGTCAACTCCAAACCAAACTACTAACTGATACCTGGGTTACAGCAACTTGGGATGAATATATAGAAATTATTAAACAGCCGGAGTACGATCGAGCAAAATCCTACTACTACAACGGACAGTTGAGGATTCAAAAGGCAGCAGTCGGGCCAGATCGTGCTGATGACAACGGAATTATCGTCATCTTAATCAATTTATTTGGCATTGCTAAATGTATAAAAATGAGACTGCTGGTCAACTGTAGCTACGCCAAAACTGGTGTCAGAGGCGCTCAACCTGATGCTTCTTACTACATTGGAGACCGGGTGCAAACGGCACCTAGCGGCAGTTCTGTAGTGAATTTGGATAGCCTAGTTTCCCCAGATTTAGCGATTGAAATTGCCGACAGTTCTCTCGTTGACGATTTGGGTACCAAAACAGGGTAAGCTCATCTAATTTGGTATAAATTGTACTTGACAAAAAAACAACTATAGAAAACGTGGTATTCACGTATT
>NZ_JAUBPO010000137.1:0-14729 GCF_036700785.1 Microcoleus sp. S28C3
GGTTTTTAGCTGGCATTTTTGTAGAGATTGACTAAACTCATTTTTTATTATACCCTATTTAAAGGCACAACAGCTTATTTGCTGGCTGGGTGGCGATGCCCTGCAACCCGTTACTCAAAGCAACTCGCTGTGCGATTATTGGGTTGTGGAAAGGTCAAAATGCAGGTGATTGGTGCAATGACATCGGAAGTTGGTGCATTTGGCTTTTGGGATTTTAAAATCCCAAAAGCCTTTCGACCCCAATTATGCGATCGCTACCGCTTGACTGGTCAAAACAGTATCTACAAGACCCTAGAAAATATTATTGTTTTTTGTGCTGTTCTACTTGGCATGGGGATTTATTCCCAAAAATTAGTATTTTATTTGCTGCCTCTATATTATCGCCACAGACTTGGGATTGCTAGAAAACTACTACTCGCGAAAGTTGGAATTGCCAGAGTTTTTAATTGTTTGGTATGTTGTCGAGAATAGTACCCGATCGCAATTAAAGCTGAAATGAGGAGCGATCCCACAAACCCGGTTTTCTCAAAAAATCTGGTTTTTAGATGTGGCATTAATGGCGAGGCTTGCTAGCGCAACGGCTGCCAATAGCACCTGCAATTGACACAAGCCTCAACGAGCGCTCGTTTTTGACGGCAAATATAATGTACGAAAAAAACTTGACATCAGCAGGTCATCGAAAGTTAAAATATGAATAACAGCAATAACAAAAATGAGGCTTTATGTTTGATTCGCCAGCCAGGAGCGACAAGTATAGCATTAATAAATTGCTATCCTCTAAAACTATTTTGGTTAAAAAACATCCGGGAAAATACGGATTATTTATGAGTTTTTCACAATCTAAAATTTAGAATCTAAAATCTACAATCTTAAGATGGCATAACTCATGGCAACAGCTATTCTTGACCTGGAAATCTCCAAACTTCCGCCCGAAATTACGGTTGAGGAGCGTTACAGCAAAGCCTTGGTTTTAATTCGACTGCACGGAAAACCGATCGGCCAAGCTCTACTTTCGGTAGTCAGAGGTAGCATTGAGGGATCTCAATTGCAGGAAACACTGATGAATGCTGCGGGGGAGAATCTTTGGAAAAATTGGCTCTACGATTCCCTCGCATGGGACGAACGCGGGCCCCAGCAGGCAATGCCGATCGCCACAGTAGCGGTTTGCACGCGCGATCGCCCGGAAGATTTGCGGCGCACTCTTGAAGCGTTTATGCAGCTCCCAGACGACGGTCAGGAATACTTAGTAATTGACAATTGTCCCGCTACGGACGCTACCGAGGAACTGGTCAAAAATTACCCAAAAGTCCGCTATGTTCGCGAAGACGTACCGGGTTCCAGCGCTGCCCGCAACCGAGCTTTATGCGAAGCTAAACACGAATTCGTAGCCTTTACAGATGACGACGCGGCCCCCGATCCCAACTGGCTGCGATCGCTCTTGTGGAATTTTAGCGATCCGCGAGTGATGTGCGTCACGGGGCTGCTGATGCCCTTGGAACTAGAAACCGAAGCGCAAGAATGGTTCGAGCGCTATAGCCCCCACGGGCGGGGCTTCGAGCGCCGAATTTTTGACGGGGCGCACTGCAACCCGCTGGTTGTCGCTCCTGTGGGGGTTTCGGCGAGTATGGCTTTGCGGAAAAGTTCGATCGACTGTATCGGCTTGTTTGACGAGGCTTTAGGGGCGGGAACGCCCACTGTCGGAGGGGAAGACTGTGAACTCTTTGCGCGCATTTTGCGCGCGGGTTACTGCATCGTCTACGAGCCGAGAGCCTTGAGCTGGCACCGCCATCGGCGCACCTGGGAAGAATTGCAAAAAACGCTCCAAGGCTACGGCATCGGAGTCTATGCTTTCTGGACGCGGATGTTTGTAATCAACAGAGAATTCAGTGTGCTGCGGTTAGCTTGGGGATGGTTGCATTCCAAGCAAATTCCTGAATTATTTGCTTCTTTGCGAAAGCAACCCGAGTCGATTCCGAGCGATTTGCTGTTGGCTCAACTGCGGGGCTGTGTCAGTGGGCCGATGGCTTATTTTGCTTCTCGGAAGTGGTTGCAACAAATTAAGGGGAGCAATGAATAGGGAGTTTTAGATTATTTTTAACCGCAGATGAAAGCAGATGAAATGTAGATGAAGTTAATTTTGGTAATGTAAATATGGAAAATTTGACTGTTAGCGTAATTATTCCCACTCACAATCGAAGTTCTTCGCTGCGGCGGGCTTTGGATGCTTTGCACTCGCAGACTTATCCGATCGAGCTGATCGAAGTTATTGTAGTGGCAGATAGCTGCATTGACGATACTTTGGCAATGCTACAAGACTACAAAGCTCCGTTTAAACTGCACGCGCTCGAGGTAAATTGCCGGAGTGCTGCCATCGCCCGCAATACCGGAGCCGCTTCGGCTACGGGGCAATTGCTGCTGTTTCTCGACGACGATATCGAAGCCCTGCCGCCTTTGGTGGAAAGCCACGCGCGCGCTCACCGAGAGCGTCCGGGAGCGGCTGTCATGGGCCCATATCCGCCTAAGTTGCACGGAGGAACTAGACTTTTTGACGTGGAAGTGCGATCGTGGTGGGAAGACAAGTTTTATCAGATGAGCCAGCCCGGTCACCGATTTACTTATAAAGATTTGCTCAGCGGCAACCTTTCTTTGGATGCAGAACTGTTTGCTCGTCTCGATGGCTTTGATTCGGCTTTCGGGAACTGCGGCGGGGAAGATTACGAGTTTGGGGTGCGTTTGCTGAAAGCTGATGTACCTGTTGTTGTGGCTGCTGAAGCAGTGGGCTATCATTACGAACACGAAACCAACAATATCGATCGCTCTTTCCGCCGATTTCGTCAGGAAGGGCGATCGGATGTTTTGATCGGCCACCGACACCCGGAACTTAAACCGACACTGCCGATAGCAGCCTACGAAACTGCTTGCTCGCTGGTAGATAAAATTCTGGTAGCTGTCACGTTTTTCTGCCCGGCTGCTGTGGATTGGCTGGTTCTGGGACTGAGGAAATCCCTTGATTTACTCGAAAGCTTGCGGATGCGGGGAACTTGGCGGTGGTTGCGGGCAAAATTGCGCGGTTATTGGTATTTGCGGGGTGTTATAGATGAGTTGAAAAGTAGATCGGCAATTTCTAGTTATATGGAAGGAACCCCGGCCCGCGGCGATTTGGGCGGACATGAAATTAACATCGATTTGGAGCAAGGTTGGGAAGCGGCAGAAAGCCTGCTGGACGCGGAACGACCGGCTGGGGTTTACCTGTATTACGGTCAACAGAAAGTAGGCCACATTTTTCCGCAAGCGGGCGCGGAACCGCTGCGGGGCGCTCACTTGCGATCGATTCTGGCGCTTCGCTTTGCCGAACCCCTAGCTCGGGCGATCGGGGTTAACGGTATGCCCTGCAAGGCTGAAACGATCGGAGAAAAGCCTTTAGTTGCTTTGAAAATGTACGAATTAGTAATTAATAAGTATGTCGAGGACTTTAAACTCAAAACTCCAACCTCAAAAGTTGGGAAATTGGAAAATTGGGAAATTGCAACTCAAAACTCCCAACTCAAAACTGAGAACTTTTCTCTCTAGTTCCCGCTGCACTATTTTTAGGAGCAACTTATGGCAATAAAAGTGATGGAAATTGAGTTGGCAGAACAGATTAATCCCATTCAAAAACTTGGAAAATATGAAGGATTTCGCATTTTAGTTCGCTACCGGGGACGACCTCTGGACTGGGCTTATGTTAGTAACAATCCCTGGGAACAAACAATTGCGACCGATCGAGTGCGACAAACAATTGTGGATAAGTTAGGCAAAGAGTTCGTGCGATCGACTTTGGTAGAGTTCTTCGGCCAGGAACCAGCAGCAGCTTCCCATCGCCACCTGCCGTCAAAGAGCGTTGTCATCTGCACGCGCAACCGCACTGTGCCGCGGCTGGAAATTTGGAATTTTGTTTGCTCTCACTGGCTGAACAGGATGCTATTGCGTCGTTTGATGATTCCTGGCCGGTTGACCTGCAAATTGGTAGTGAGCGAGTTGCTGGGAGTTCTGCAAAGTCCTTTTGCTTACAGGGAAGCGCACTTGCAAGCCCAGTGTTTGGCTGCTGTTCTTGGGGTGGAACCGCTGCTATGTGCTGGAGGTGTGCGGTGAGAAATGCGGGAACGCTGGTTTATCGGCGCAAAATTGCTCATTGGTTCGATTTACTGCGGGTGTTGGTCGATCGCGATATGAAATTACTTTACAAGCGATCGACCTTGGGGATTGCTTGGACTTTAATCAGTCCGCTGTTACAGTTGGCTGTATTTTCCTTTTTGTTTCGCTCTGTCGTACCCCTTAATATTCCAAAATTTTCTTCCTTTGCTTTCAGCGGCTTGTTAATCTGGAATTGGTCTCAAACGGTATTATTTAAATCAACGGCATTAATTACCAATCATAAGCCACTAATCAGGCAGCCAAATTTCCCCCCGGCAATTTTGCCGGTAGTCGCGACGACGACGGGGCTCATTCACTTTTTCTTAGCATTGCCGGTGTTACTTATCTTTCTGGCAATTGATGGCGTTCCTCTGAATGCAGTGCTATTTTTGTTGCCGCTGCTGATGATTATTCAGTTTGTCCTGACAGTTAGTTTTGCTTATCCCCTTGCCGCTTTGAATGTCACTTTCCGCGACACTCAGCACACTTTGGGAGTAGTTTTGCAGATGCTGTTTTACCTGACTCCGATTTTCTACGACATCAGCAGCGTCCCGGAAAAATTTAAGATTTTTTATTACTTAAATCCAATGGTGCCCCTGATTGAAGCTTACCGCGCCATACTTCTTAAAGGTATGCAGCCGGATTGGTCGGCTCTGTTAATTTTGAGCTTGGCTGTGGCGGCTCTTTTACCCATCGGACTGGGAATTTTTAGACGGCAAAGCGCTCATTTTGTGGAGGAAGTGTAAATGCGTGAAGCAATTATTGTCAAAGGTTTGGGTAAGCGTTTTAACCGCTACTCTACTGCGAAACCTTATACGATTATGGAAGCCGCTTTGTCCGGTTGGTGGAAGCTGAAGCCGGAGGCGAGTTTTTGGGCGCTGCGGAATATAAATTTTACTGTTTCTCCTGGCGAAATGCTGGGAATTCTTGGCAAGAATGGCGCGGGGAAATCAACGCTACTGCAACTTGTCGGCGGTATTTGCCGGGCTGAGGAAGGATCTATTAAAGTTAACGGCAGAATTGGCGGCTTGTTGGATTTGGGTGCGAGTTTTCACTCGGATCTAACGGGCAGAGAAAACGTGTTTGTGGGTGCGGTGGTGGCCGGTTTGACTCGCCGAGAAGTGGCGCGCAGGTTTGACGATATTGTGGAATTTGCAGAGTTAAAACAGTTTATTGACAGCCCGACGCGGACTTACAGTACGGGGATGAAAATGCGGCTGGCTTTTTCGGTGGCGGTGCATACCGATCCCGAAGTGCTGTTAGTTGATGAACATTTGTCCGTTGGTGATGTGGCTTTTCAAACTAAATGTTTGAATAAGATAACTGAGTTTAAGAATCAAGGATGTGCGATTGTTTTGATTTCTCACACCGCGTCGCAAATTCAGAAAATGTGCGATCGGGCTTTGTGGCTAAAATCAGGTGAAATCGTGGCTTATGGCGAACCAGAAGTCGTAGTCGGTCAGTATTTGTCAGAAATGCGATCGTCCACATCAAATCGCACTCCGCTGCGTGCTGCTGAAGCTACAAGTAGCGGCTCGTCACAGCGAGGTAATCAGAATCGCTTCGGTTCTATGGAAGTAGAAATTACCGATGTCAAAGTGTCGCCAAATACGGAAATAGATAGCGGTGATGCTATTAGCATAGAAATTCATTATTCGGTGTCGCAGGAAATTTCTGCTGCTATTTTTGCCGTGACAATCAGCAGGGAAGATGGTCAAAGCTGTTTTGAGACTAATACTAATCAAATGGGCAGACTGCTGCCGCTGGTGAAAGGGAAAGGCAAAATCCGGCTGCAAATCGACAGGCTGGATTTAGGAAACGGTCAGTATTACGTGAATGCTGGGGTTTACGAGGAAACTTTGGCTTACGCCTACGATTATCATTGGCAGGTTTATCCGCTGTACGTGCGATCGACTGTCAACCAAAAAACGATTCTTTGTCCGCCGTACCGTTGGGAATTTGAGGGCAAAATGCCGCTTCGGGATTTACCTGAACTAGCCTCTCTTACTTACGATTTGGATAAGAATAATCCCGGCTACGCCAAGATTTCGACTCAGTTGGAAAATAAGCAAAAACCTGACTTTTTAATTGTTGGTGCTCAAAACTGCGGCACGGAATATCTATACAGCAATCTCGAAAATCATTTGCAAATTATTAAAGAAGGTTCCCGGGACATTCACTTTTTTGATTTGAATTTTGAGCGTGGTGTTGAGTGGTACAGCAAGCAGTTGACGCGGAGTGTCGCGGGTGAGAAGGTGCTGCTGTGGGAGATGACTCCTTACTATATTTATCATCCTTTGGTGGCGGAGCGAGTTTACAAGTGTTTCCCGGATGTTAAACTGATTGTGATGCTGCAAAACCCAGTCAAACGAGCATGGATGCACTATCATTTAGAAGTGGCGAGTGGCTGCGAAAAGTTGGATTTTGAAAAGGCGATCGCTTCTGAACCTGATAGACTCAAAGGTGAGATTGAAAAAATCCAAGCTGATGAAGATTATTACAGTTTTAATCACCAGCATTCTTCCTATTTGTCGCGGGGAATTTATGTAGAACAAATCAAAAATTGGCTCGACTATTTTCCGAGGGAACAGTTGCTAATTCTCAAGACAGAAGATTTTTACGCAAATACCGACAAAGTATTTTCGGAAGTATTGAGTTTTTTGGATATTAGTGCGAGTGCAATTAAAGAATATCAAATAAATCATATAGATCGCTACAGCCAAATGCCGCCCGAAATCGAACAAAAATTGATAAATTATTTCAAACCTTACAATCAAGAACTTTCGGATTTGTTGAAAGAAAACTTTAATTGGAGTTAGGAAAAAAGTTTTTGCCCATATAGGAACAAAAAAGACAGAGATTTACCAATGATTTCTAATAAATGATACATGAATCATAGCGGTTTCCTCTCTTCATCTGTGCAGTTAGCGCTCTCTGCTTTTAATCAAAAAAAATCTAATTTACAAACCATTTATCAGCTATAAAAATGAAACGGATATTTTTACTAGGCTGTCCGAGAAGCGGCACAACCATGCTTCAAAGTTTATTAGCCGCTCATCCTGAAGTTATTTCTTTTCCTGAATCTAAATTTTTTCACTATTTACTGTACAATAAGTTTGCGGGAAAGTTGCCAGGTAGGATGGAAGCTTTTTTTAAGGATGAGATTAATCGCCCTGAACTTTTGCAAGATTTTGATGATAGTCAAACTGTGGCAACTAAAGTTAGTTGGTTTGTCGGAGTTTTGGATGGTTTGGCTGCGGAACAAAACAAAAGTATTTGGTTGGAAAAAACGCCGGAACACATATATTTTATTGAGGATATACAGCGCTTTTTGCCGGATGCTAAATTTATACATATTTTGAGAAACAGTATGGATACAATAGCTTCTCTGCATGAGGCTACTAGGAGTTTTCATGATTTGTGGGGGCCGGGTTGGGATTTAAACCACTGTATTACTCGCTGGAAAGAGGCGATGTTAATTAGTCACAAATATGCTAAAAAATCTAATCATATATTAGTCAACTATGAAGAAATTGTAGATAATAAAGTAAAAAAAATAAAAAATATTTGTGATTTTATGGGCGTTGCCTATGATGAAAAAATGCTGAAACTTTATCAAGAAAAAGCCGTTAACCTCAGTTTAAATCTACCTTGGCACCAAGGGATTGAGAGAGAGGTTGAAAGTAATAAAAATCACAAATATCATAAAATCTTTACGAAAAATGAAATTAAATATATTTTAGATAAGATTAAGCGAGTCAAGGGTGAAATTGCCTGGAAAGTTACGGTAGAAGTGAGCGAACCAATTTCCGATATTTGCGATATTCCGCAAATATGCGATCGCCTGTGCTGTACGCTCCAACTAGAAGGAACTAAGCTCGGTATTGTTGAATTGCCAGTCTGCGATGGAATGGTTGCGGCTTCGGTTTTGGCTGATGCGGTTTCAGCCCAGTTTGCTTGGCCAATTCTCGATCGCTTCTTTCAACGCAATCGCAGCGAAAAAGGCAATAGATTGTGGGAAAGTTTGCTGGGATCATTGCACAATAAAAATCACTGGACGCTATTTTTGCAAGAATTATGGGGGCGTCCGCATTGGCATTTGGAGGATTTCTACAAGCCAGAAATAGCAGAGGAAGTCGCAACAATTACCCTCGAAAAAGATTTGATTGTCTTAGAAGTTAGCGAGGATTTTGCTAATATACAAGTTGAGCTTTGTGAAATTGACGTGCTGGTGAAAGTAGGCGGCGTTGCTGTCGGTATTGTCAGTGTGGCGGTGGAAAATAATTTTGTTTCTGCTCAAAAATTGCGATCGACTATTACTCGAAATAGCGGTTTTGAGTTGTGCGTCGCCACGGTGCGAGAAGCTTTGCTGGGAAAACCCATCAACGGCAAGCAATCGCTGCGATCGCGCTTAGCCTCTTGTGCTAAACAAAGGTCTGATTTGCCCGACTCGTTGAATGCACCGGGTGCTGGGGGCATTTACCCGCCAAATGCGGTGATGTTCGGCAGGCGATCGGGTGCGATCGGGACGAGTGTCAGCCGCCGGGCCGCACTCCCAGCGGCGGCGCTGCGGGAAATCGCGTCAGCGGCGGCAATTGCAGGGCAAACAACAATGGAAATTGCCTCAGAAAACGAGTTTCCAAAGCAAGTATTTTACGCACCGGAAATTATTGGGCGAAAATCGCCGTATGGGGAAGTTTCTCCCTCGGTGAAACCTCAAGTTTTTGACAATCATAGCGTTACACAAAGGCTGCCCATTCTCGCCTACCGTCGCATTTCTCCTGACGGTTTAGACGCAGTTACTCCGCAGGTTTTAGAACAACAATTGCAGTATCTCAAAGATCGTGCTTATTATAGTGCGAGTTGGGAAGATTGGCGAAGTGCGAAACTGGATAAAACTCCTTTACCCGGTAAAGCTGTATTGCTCACTTTTGATGGTGGCTATCTCGACTTTTTCCAATATGCTTGGCCTCTGCTAAAACGCTTTGATTTTACAGCGACTGTTTTTCTGGTAGCGGAGTCGATAGGAAAGACAAATAGTTGGGAAAAAGCCGAATTTGAAGAAGTGCAGTTAATGGGATGGCAGGAAATTCGCCAACTGCGGGATGCAGGGATTGAATTCGGTTCTATGTCTGCTACTTATCAACCTCTAACTGCATTGTCGCCGACAGAAATTGTGCGGGAGGGGGCGAAATCCCGTGCTATCTTGGAACGAGAATTAGAAAAATCTGTTAAATGTTTTGCCTATCCTTACGGGGATGTCGATCCAATTGTAGCGCATTTAATTGGAGCGACTGGGTATACTTTTGGTGTATCATATAGGTCAAATTTTAGCAGTTTTGACGATGATTTACTGTCGCTGCCGCGCATTCAAGTTACAGCAGAAAATTTTTTATGGCAATTAGGTTTGTAGGGTGCGTCAGCCAGCGAGATTTTTGCCTCAACTAAAAATTTCTCAACTGGCGCACCTTACAAGTGAAATCGCTTAATCAATCCCTTAATTTTCCGCTGCAAATAACCGCCTAACCCTCTGGAAATCTTCTCAAACTTATAATAAAATAAAATATCCATAACATCTTCTGTTTTCATATACTTTAAATAAGAAATCATTTTATCTGTCAGTTCATCATTAACATCATCGATATATTTTCTCACAGCCAACCTTTCCGAAATATTCCATTTTTTATCAAACTTGCGGTGCATTTCCGTCTCATAATCCCGAAAATCTGAGATTTTACCCTCCAAATACCTTTGAATATATTTCCCCGCTATTTCCGCACCATCCATCCCGTGTCTAATCCCTTCCCCACCTAAAAAATTTACTGTCGAGACAGTATCGCCGATCGCAATTATATTATTATGCTTGCAATAAATATCCTTCAAACCAGGACTGTACTTCAGCGTCGAACCGTGTTTGTCAATAATTGTATAATTTTTCGACTTCAGATATTCATCAATCAGTAAATCAATATATTTTTTCAGCGGTGACAAATGCCTAACCGTTTTCGGATCTAAAAAAATGCGACCCGCACCAACTTTCAGCCTGTTCTGTTCCATTGGGAATATCCAGGAATAACCCTTCGGCATCCATTTATCGCCCAAAAAAAAGATTAAATCACCGCTGTATTTATTGTAAACTTCTGGCTCTACTTCAATTAAATATTCGATTCCGGTTCCCGACAAAAAATCAGGCTTATCCTTCTCTTTTTCGTACATAATCGCCCTAGCAAAGCCAGTAGCATCAACCAATACTTTCGTGCTAACTTTGATAAGTTGACCGTCGGATAACTGTTGAAATTCTACTGTTGTTTCGTCTTTGGCTTGTGAATGTCCGGTGTAGCGATAACCAAGCCAAACTTCACCGCCAAATCGCTCAACTTCGCTGGCTAGAAATTCTCTAAATTTAGCAAAGTTGAGAACAACTCCCAAGCTTTCGGGAGACTCCCAACTTTGACTGACTTTGCTAGTTTCAATAGTAAGTTTGTGCCAAAAACTGCCGATAACGGATTCAGGTAAATCAAATTTAGAGAGGGTTTCTAGAGGTGTAGCGGCGCTAGAAAAGTCATTTTTATTAAAATTGTCGTTTTGCTCTGCCAGCAAGACTTTGTGGCCGGATTGGGCTAGGATTCTCGCGCAGTGACCGCCTGCTGGGCCTGCTCCTACTATTACTATGTCAAAACTTTTTAAATTCATCTTGCTTTTAACTAGCTTCCAATGTCAAAATACCCGCAGACATATCAACTACTAACCGCCGATTTTTCAGCCACTGGCGGCAGATTAAAATTTCCGGTACTCCCTCACCCACATGAACGGGAATGTCAAATTCTAGGTACTCAATACGCACTTTTCCTACATAAAGTTCAAAATCAAATTCTCCCTTAGCTGTTCGCATTTTTTCTTGTTTCACATATGTCCAATCAAGTCCATCTAAATCCTGACTGTCCATTGCTAACCAGCCATAAAAACCTGTATCAAGCAGAGCATCAACAGGTAATTCTAAGCCGTTATCAGCAATCAGTTCAAGTTCAAAAAATAGCTCGTCCTCATCACCAAATCTTCCTTGAATCATATTGTGCCACAAACTCCGGTTTCATTGATCCGAAAAACGTGCAATTTAGCTTTCGGGTATTTCTCATGGGCTATGTTTGCAACTTGCATATCATCTTTGTCGATAAAATATTCCCCGCTGTCGGGTTCAACGGCCATGTACCAGTTGTAGTGAGTGTCGATTAATTCTGGTTTAAGGCGATCGAAAATTGGTTTGCAGCGCTGATAAAATGTTTCTCTTTCGGCTCGCCATTGGGCTTTTTTTTCTTCTGACCACTGAATCTCTGGGAACAGTCTTCCCCGCCGCACGGTACGATTTGGTTTTACGTTAGTCATTGTTTTTTCTCCCTTATCCTCAAATCTTCCTTCAATCATGCTGCTCTTTCACTGTCATAGATCGAATCTCGAAGAGTAAGGTGCGCTAGGCGCACCCTACTATTTTAGCTATTTACACGCTAACGGGTGACTGTTTGCGGCTGAATGTTGCTAAGATGCGATCGACCATTTGCGGTGGAGTTAGCCCTAAACTTGCAAATGATTGCTCTGGCGTTGCATGATCTACTAATGTATCCGGTACGCCCAGCCGCATCAGCGACACGAGGACATTATTGTCGAGCAAAGATTCGGCTACTGCTGAACCAAAACCACCCATCAAACAGCCTTCTTCTAAAGTGACAACTCGCCCGATTCGCTGTGCTAAAGGCAAGATTAATTCGGTGTCCAAAGGCTTGACAAAACGCGCATTGATTACAGTGGCTTCAATGCCGTGCTCGCTCAGCATCTCGGCAGTTTGCATCGCCGGATAAACCATTGAACCGTAACCCAATATCAGCAAATCATCGCCGTTGCGGAGAATTTCGGCTTTGCCGATCGGCAACTCTTCCCAACCTTCTTCCATCAGAGGCACGCCGTAACCGTTGCCGCGCGGGTAACGCATGGCGATCGGGCCGCTTGTGTGGTTGATTCCCGTGACTATCATCCGCTGCAATTCTGCCTCGTCTTTGGGTGCCATAATTGTCATATTTGGCAGACAGCGCAAGTAGGAAATATCGTACATTCCTTGGTGGGTGGGGCCGTCAGCACCGACAATGCCGGCTCGATCCAAACAGAAGAAAACGGGCAAATTTTGGATGCAGACATCGTGAACTATTTGATCGTATGCCCGCTGCAAAAAGGTCGAGTAAATTGCTACAACGGGGCGCATTCCTTCGCAGGCTAAACCAGCCGATAAAGTCACGGCGTGCTGTTCGGCAATGCCGACATCGATGTACTGTTTCGGCAGTTTTTCCTGAAGTTTATCCAGACCTGTTCCGGTTGCCATTGCAGCGGTAATGCCGACAATCTTTGGATTATTTTCTGCTAGCTTGACTAGGGCGTGGGTAAAGACTTTCGAGTAAGCTGGAGGCTTGGGTTTGGTTGAGGGAATGCCTTTGCCGGTGGCTAAGTTAAAGGGATTTTGGGCGTGATATCCTACTTGGTCTTTTTCGGCGATCGCATATCCTTTGCCCTTGACAGTCACAACGTGAACTAGCACCGGGCCTTGGATGGTATGACCTTGTTTGAAAGTGGCAATTAACTCTTCCAAATTGTGTCCGTCTACCGGGCCCATGTAAGTAAAGCCCAATTCTTCAATTACGGCTCCAACTTTCGAGACTGCCAAGCGTTTCATCCCTTCTTTGAGGCGTTCCATTTCTGGGGTAAAAGTTTCGCCGACAAAGGGAATATGTTTGAATTGTTCCTCTAAGTTATCTTTGAGAAATTGCACCGGCTGCGAGAGTCGCATCTTGTTCAAATAGCGGGTAATCGCGCCGACATTGGGCGAGATTGACATCTCGTTGTCGTTGAGCACTACCATCAGATTGGTTTTCGGCATATGGCCCGCGTGGTTGATCGCTTCGAGTGCCATGCCGCCAGTCAATGCACCGTCGCCGATGACTGCTACAGTCTTAAAGTTTTCGCCCTTAAGGTCGCGCGCCATCGCCATCCCTAAAGCTGCTGAGATGCTCGTGGAAGCGTGGCCAGCACCAAAATGGTCAAATTTGCTCTCGCAGCGCTTGAGATAGCCTGCAACGCCGTCTTTTTGGCGCAGGGTGTGGAATTGGTTGTAGCGGCCGGTTATCAATTTGTGAGGATAAGCTTGGTGGCCGACATCCCAAGTAACTTTGTCGCGATCGAGGTCAAGTGTTTGGTAGAGTGCTAAGGTCAGTTCCACTACACCCAATCCGGGGCCGAGGTGCCCGCCGCTGGCTGCTACAGTTTCTAAATGCTTTTCTCGAATTTGTCGGGCAATTTGTTCGAGTTGATGAATCGAGAGACCGTGTAATTGGTTTGGGTGAGTCAGTTCGCTCAGATGCATATTTTAAAATCTTGCTCCTGTGAATCAGGACGAATCCTTAACAGATATAGGTTTGGCTTGCGACGTTGGGTACGCGCAAACGTTAGAATAGTTTAACGGTTATTTGAGAAAAACTGTTAGGCGTAAGATTTTTGTTATTTTTGGTCTGGTAATTATAGTTAATAACTTGTGCGCCGTCAATATAAAAAAAGCTTATGTTGTTAGTTGCTAATGGCTAGTTGTTAGCTGCATGGGGATTCTTAAGCATTTAAAGCTAAAACCCCACCTAAAAAAATAGAATATTCAAATACCCGACTTTTTAAAGAAGTCGGGTATCTAACAGAAAAACGTTTGACGTTTAATTAGAGCGACTTACTTCCTTTTTGTCAGGAAAGGACGAGTTCCCTTTTCTATTAATCGTTTTTCTAGTTAAAACAAAAAAGGATCTCGCTCTCATCAATTACAACATTTGCTCTCATTGAGCCGATCGAACTTCTGGCAATTTCTCGGCCCCAGTCGTATCAAATACGATGGCGTGTTTAGCCCCCGGCAACAACCGCCGTAAAATCTGGAGATATCCCTCTGCATCGCCTCGGCGGTGGAACCTTGCCACAACCAATCGCTGCATATTTGGCAATTGCCGCACGATACACCAGGGATGAGTGTTTAATTTGGGCTTTGATGTTGGTATCATAGGGTAATCCTTCCCCGCGTTTGCGGAGAGTGATAGAAAAGGCGATCGCCCTTAAGTTTTCCAGGCTAGGAGGGCGATCGTTTTCAGTGTACATAGCTATTGTGTGTTGCATACGCATCAATGTCAAGCTAAAGCATGGGATACGTTAGACTGCGGATTCGAGAACTAGCTGAGCAAAAGGGTTGGACTCTAAAGCAAGTTGCCGATCGATCGGGAGTGAATTACAACACTGTTAGAAGCTACGTTCAGCGCGATGCTTTGAACACGGCCGATATTTCTGCTGTCTACAAAATCGCCCGCGCCTTCGACGTGACTATGGAAGATTTAGTTGAGATTTTGGAAGATTGAGGGTTCACAAATAGCGCTCATCTAACAACTACCGTAGGGTGCGTCGCCTGAAAACATACAGCAGATTGCAGGTAAATAGAGTACACTGAAAAATAGTATATTAATAGCAGTAATGAAACCATTACCGATCGA
>NZ_JAUBPO010000138.1:0-14523 GCF_036700785.1 Microcoleus sp. S28C3
GTGTCCTATTCTATGACACTGTGTGTACCCCGTTTCATTTATTTTCCTCTGCTACCCCTACTTATTGAGCCGATACGGTTTGGAGTTAGCCTATAGTTGGATTATTTTGGGAAACTGGCATAAGAAGTCGATGTAAAATGCAAGATTAAGTAAATCAACCTAATGAAATGTAAAACGATCGCGTTGTTAGCTCCCCGACTTCTTAAAGAAATCGGGGTGGTAATTAGATAGAGACTTAAGAAAGAGCCTTTCTAGCACGTTCCGATCGCTCTTCTGCAGTATCCATAACATCGGCCATTTTATCCACCATTTCCCCTGGGTAATTTTCCAATACCCGAGTAGAAAGCGAAATGCGGCCGCGACCTTCATCGAGGTCAACTACCAGCGCTTTCAGGGGTTGACCGGGAGCAAAGAGCTTTCCAAGGTTATCAATATATTTTTGGCTGACTTGCTTGATGTGCAGCAAACCGCTAACTCCTTCCAAGTCCACAAACACGCCAAAAGGCTTGATACTGCTGACTTTTCCTTCCACCAACTGGCCGATTTGCAAATCCTTGAAGGCATTCGATTGAGTGGCCATCCGCTGGGAAAGTACGAGTTTTTCTCGGTCGCGATCGACCTCCAAAAAATTCACGCTCAAAGATTGACCGATCAGCGATTCTATGTTGTCGCGTTCCACTAAGTGCGATCGGGGAATAAAACCGCGCATTCCCTGAACATCTACAGTCACGCCGCCCTTATTTGCGCCAGAAACCCGCACCTGAAGAACTTTACCAGTTTCCTGCAATTCAATTAAATCTTCCCAAGCTTGCTGAATTTGTAGCTGCCGCAGAGACAAGGTAACTTGGCCATCTGCATCTTGTTCGCGGATAATCAAAAAGTCCCGTTCCTCATCCAGCGGAACCACTTCCGACAAATCAGTTACTGTTCTCAAAGCAGCCTCTTCGATCGGCAAAAAAGCCGAAGACTTGCCGCCGATATCAACATACGCGCCGTTTGAGTCGTACTCGAACACTTTGCCGCGCACTACTTGTCCCTTCTGGAACTCGTAATTGTGCTGTTCGAGGGCTTTAGCAAAATCATCCATTGAAAAGGATGCTTTTGCGCTTTGAGAACCTGTAGATTTGGAATTCATGTCAGTTTAGTTGTCAGTTGTCAGTAATTTAGTTGTCAGTTGTCAGTAGAAAAATTTTCCCACTCTCCCCATCTTCCCATCTCCCCATCTCCCCATCTCCCACTCTCTAAGCTGGTTGAAGTTGCTGATGAAATAGCTGCTTCACCTGCATCCACGAGTCGGCTGCTGCCGTAGCGTCGTAACTGCCGCGGTGGTCGCAGAAGAAGCCGTGATCGGCATTGTAGCGGAAAATTCGGTGAGAAATACTGTGTTTTTGCAATTCTGCGGCGATTTGGTCAACTTGTTCTAACGGAATGCTGGGGTCTTGAGTGCCGAAAAAGGCGTAGAGAGTGCCTTTAATGTCTGCTGTGCGGGCGATCGTGGGGGTTCCCCCGCCGGGGGTTTGAGTGGCGATACCGGCGCCGTAGAACGACGCTGTAGCCTTGATTTCGGGCAAAGTAGCGGCGAGGTAGGCGACGTGTCCCCCAAAGCAGAAACCGATGCAGCCAAAACCTTGTTGTTTGACAGAGGGTAGAGTTTTGAGGTAATCGATGGCGGCTTGGATATCGCCTAGAAGTTGGGATGCGGTGGTTTGTTCCTTGTATTTTCTGCCGATTTTGATGTCTTCGGGTGTGTAGCCCGTTTCAAAGCCGGGGGCTTGACGTTGGTAAATGGCTGGGGCGATCGCCACATATCCTTCTTTTGCTATTCTTTCAGTAACTTCGCGGATGTGCGAATTGACGCCAAAGATTTCTTGAATCACAATAACTGCGGGAAATTGCCCTTCTGCTGCGGGTTGAGCTAGGTAAGCGGCGATTTGCAAATCTCCGTTGGGAAATGTGATGTTAGCTGTGCGAATTTCTGAGTTAGCCATAGCGAGTTTTAGTGCAAATTTTGCTCTATAGCAATCTTATTTCATTTGTGAACTATATTTTTTTTAACCAACCGCGAAGGCGCGTTAGCGAAGCGGTTAGTTACAAAAATCTATTTTCCAATATCGCATTACCAGGAAATCTCTGCTTTAAAACAGGCATTACCGGACAAGGTTTTTGCTCCTGCAAATTCTCCGGTTTGTTCCAAGTAAAAGGCCCTTTCTTCTCCGCAGCCATCCACAGCAAGCTTTTTGCTCGCGTCATCGCCACATACAGCAGCCGAAACTCTTCTGCTGTTTTCAAATAACCTGCTTGTTCCCATGCTTCGCCTAGATTTGGTAAAGGATATTTTTCGTGCAAACTTGCTCGAATTTGCGCTCTCGCTACCTCTGCTAAAGTGAAATCTCCTAAAAATCGGGTTTGGGGCAAAACTCGCAAATTTCCGGGGATGGTTTGTTCGTGTAAAAACGGCAAAAATACACAATCCCAATCTAATCCTTTAGCTTTGTGCATGGTAATAATTGTTAGTTGACCTTTGCTGGTGTAGCGTTCTTCTATTTTGTCGTCTGCATCCACAGGTTCAAATCTTTCGGAACTGACTATTTCGCTCAGTACGTCCAAAATATTGCGCATTGAATTATTGCCGGCTGTTTGGATTGCTACCCGTTCTGCTAATTTGTCGGCGGTGGCTAATTCTGTTTGGTCGTATTGCAGCGCTAAGGCTAAGAATGAGATGATTTGGTAGGGCGGCAGTTCTAAGCTAGCTTGCAGCAAACCGCAGCAAAAATAGCGGCACTTGCGAACTGGTTCTGACTGCTGCGGGTCTAGAGGGCCTGGGTAAAGAAATTGCTCGGGGCTGGTAGCAAAAGCATTGTAGTCTTGTTTGGGGATGAGTTGCCGATCGCTCAAAATCTTTAATGCTGCTTTTAGGTAGTCTGGAGAGTGCGGGCGGTCGAGAAATTGCAGTAATGTTAAGATTTCCCAAGGCACTTGAGAATGTCTGTCGCGCTCTCCCACATCCTCAATTTTAATCCCGTATTTCCGCAAATCAAAGCTTAATCCGTGTTTTTTCGGATTCTCCAGCATTTCTTTGATAAACTTGCCTTGTTTGTTTTCTCGCACCAAAACAGCCATCGATTTAAGAGTTTCTAAAGGCAATTTTTGACGATTTTCCCCATCGCTCGCTTCACCCACAGCTTCGAGATTTTTCTCATTGCTTCCTAATTCAAAATCGACAGGTAAAAATTCCTCAACTAACTCAATTACCCGCTTGCCAATTAACTCAACTGTATGGTAAATATCGCGGGGAGTATGCAATTCTAAGCCTCGACCAATGGGGGGGGAATTTGCATTCTGCTGCGGGTCATCGCTGGGTACTGGCTTAATAGTTTGGTCGCGAAAAGGCTGTTCTGTTCCCGCTAATTTCGAGCTATTTACCCATTTCAACATAAAGTTAGCTGCATCGATAATCACCTGAGTGCTGCGACCTGCGCCGTCCATTGTCGCTAACTTATTCTCTACTTCGCACCGATCGCAAAATTGGTTAAAATAAATCGGATCTGCGGGTGTAAAAGTAGAATTAATTGCTTGATTTGGGTCGCCAACTCTGATAAAATTGGGAGGTGAGTTAGGACGCTCCGGATCGATCGCCAATGTTTCCAAAAGCCGAGTTTGCAAAGGTGTCGAATCCTGCGCTTCGTCCTCAAAAACGGCAAATACTTGCTTTTGCTCGATCGCCCTCGCCCTCGGATTGTCCAACACCCGCAAAGCCGCTAAAATCATCTCGTCGTAATCGATGAATTCGCGACTCCTCAACAAAGCCTGATATTTTTGATATAAACCCCCAGCTACCGCTAAAATCTCATAACCGTCCCCAGTATCAAGAGCGCTCATTTCTAACAACTGTTCGGGAAACAAACCAGAAGATTTCGCCTCGTGAATCACAGTTTTAGCTACCTGCGGCAAAATTTCCGTCCGCAAAACAGATTGTCGCCGCAGCCTCTCCGTTTCCTCTCCGTCGAATTGCTGTCCCTCCAACAAAACTTGATATCGGCGGGGATTTTCGGCAATCCAAAGTTCTACACAGGTGCGAATTAATCGGTGACTTTGAGTGGGAGTAACTAAAGTTGAATTTTCTAAATTTAAACCAGACAAATCGGGATGGCGCATCGCAATATTCAAAGCTAAACCGTGCAAAGTGTGAACGGCAAAACCGCCTTGAGATAAAGACAATTCTGCCAATCTTTCCCGAATTTTAGCTTTAATATTAGCAGCAGCCGATCGCGTAAATGTCACGACAATTAACTGGCGGCGGTTGTGAAGCTGGTTGCGGGCGATCGCAATTGCCGACGCAGCAGCCATTCCCGTAGACTTCCCGGCCCCCGGAACCGCCGAAACAGCAAGGGGGCCGCCTTGCCAATCCGCCATGTCCTGCTGCCCCGCACGCAAGCTTTCGCGAATTTTAAGGCAAGCTTGTTCTCGCAAAACGGCCGCAAACCCTGATTCGGAAAGCGCTGAGGCTACATCCGGGCGATCGATATTAGTCGTCGATCGCATAAAATCAGTATCAAATTCATCAGTCATTCGATTTTAGATTTTAGATTTTAGATTTTAGATTAGAAAAATATTTGTCGCGTTCAGCCTTTTCAAACGGTATCAGAAACCGAGTTGCTTTAGTTGCGATCGCCTATGCCCAGAACCCAAACCGTCAATCGATTTTAGATTTTAGATTTTAGATTTTAGATTGAATAAAGCGACCCCGCTCAGAAATCTGGGCACTGGCGGGAGCGAGGAGCTTTTTTCTCGCTCCACGGATGAATCCGGGGACTTGTGACCAAATTGTTTTCGGTCATCACACCGATATTTATTGGCTTTCATCTGCGTTCACCTGCGTTTATCTGCGGTTAAAAATCCCAAAGTATTCAACCTCTACCGTTTCCATTTCAGTATCGGCTAAACTAATCCTATCTATTCGAGCTTAAATTGAAACCAGCATAAAATTCAATACCCAAGCCTTTTTTATAGGAGTCACCCAAATGAAAACTCACCTCAAAATCAATTCCCCCCCGCCCAAGCCAAACCCAAACCCAGCCAACAGCAGCACAACTCGTTTTGCTGTGGCGGTATTCTTAACTTTATCTTCAGCCATTGCTTTGCCTAGCTGCGGAGGAGATCAATCGACCGGCAGCGCTCCACCCGGCGGAGCTTCATCTAGCATCCGTGAAAACCAAGTTCCCGCATCGGCTCCACCACCCCCACCCGCATCCGAGCCAGCAGCCCAAAGGTCAAAAACTCCTGGTGCATCAAAAAAAGCAGCAGAAACTCCGGCAACCCGTCCCCAACTGATTAAAAAAGCCGAACTCAGTGTAGTTGTCAAATCTATTGACGCCAGCACTAAATCTGTTACTAATATTGTCGAAAAACAGCAAGGCGATATCTTGGGTTTCCAAAATCAAAAGCCGCCGGATTCCAGTGTCCGCCAAACGGCGTCTGTGGAGATTCGCGTGCCTCAAGAACGGTTAGAAACTACTTTAGACACTTTGGCAAAACTCGGAACTGTAGAGAACCGTGCTCTGACGGCTGAGGATGTTACCGATCAATTAGTTGACAGCGAGGCTAGGCTGCGGAACCTCCGCAAATCGGAAGAAATGGTGTTAAAAATTATGGAGCGATCGGGCTCTGTCGGCGACGTGCTCAAAGCTGCTCAAGAGTTGAGCAATATTCGGGAGTCGATCGAACGCATTGACGCTCAGTTAAAAAGTTTGCGAAATCAAGTAGCCTATTCGACTATTAGCTTAACTCTAGAAGCAGCAGTATCGGCTCAACAAACTCAGGAACCTTCTCTAGGTTTGCGGGCGCAGGAAACTTGGGGGAAAGCGACTCATTCTGTGGGCGAATTGACGCTCGGTTTGTTTGGTTTGGGTATTTGGCTGTTGGCTTACAGTCCTTATTTGCTCTTAATTGCGGCTGCGGTTTACGGCTTTAATCGATTTAAGAAACACCATTCTGTTCCGCAAATTCAAGAACCGAAACCGCCTCAGTAGTCAGTTGTCAGTAGTCATTAGTCATTAGTCAGTAGTCATTCCACCCACGTAAAATTTATGTATTGTGGAACGGCCGGAGAACCCCTTCTTAAAACCAACGACAACTGACAACTGACAACTGACTAATCATCAATTTGCCATCCATCTTTGGTATAGTCTTCATCCACAATCTTTTTCGGACGCATCACCAGCACAACTCGCCCCAAAATAGGAATATCCGGGGATTGTTCAAACCAGTACAGTTCTAAATTACCAGCGTTATCGGCGAGGAAATAACTCTCAGCATCCCACTGTCTTTGGGCTCGATCGGCAATAATCAAAACTTCTTCAACTTTGCCTTGCAGCGGTACCGGCAATCGATCGCTCATTCCCAAAATCGCCACCGGATCTTCAGCGTTCAAAATTACCTGCCATCCGGGAATCGCCACCCAAGCTCCCGCTCCGGAAAATTTTACCATTCGGAACGGCTCGATTTCCTCCGGTAAAGGCACTGCCAGCAAATCTCTGGTAGAAAGCGGCAATTTCCCCACAACCGGGACAACGCGCGGCAATTGTTCCTCGGTATCGAGCCGGTAGACTGGCAAGCGGGGCGCTTCCCGTCTCGGAACTACGGTAAAATCGACGAGCAACTGCTCGATTTGCGCCCTAGCGGTTGGGCTGCTAGCTAGTTTTAAACCGCGAGCAATTAAGCGCGATCGCTCTTGCAAATCGCTTTTCTGTCTCGCCAATTGCCAGCATTGGTAAGCCATAGCATCGCCGGGAGTGTCTGTGAACCCTTGGGGGAGACTCCCGAAGTGCGAAAACTCCTTGATCGCTTTAGCAACTTGGCGAGCATCGTCAACATCCAAATTGTGGGTTAGCATCAAAGCTGCTGCCCCGGCCCGCTCTACTTGAGAGAGAATCCGAAACTCGTATAAGATATCGCTACCTTTGCCCAGGAAGTGCGATCGAACTTCTTCTGAAGCCCCAGCATTTACCATGCTGGTGTAAACTTGGGCTGCGACGCTTACTTGATTTTGCTGAATTGGCTCAAAACCAGTTTCTTCAAAAATCCTTTGAGAGTTGTAGCCAGCTTTTAGCAGTGCGGTGCAGGCCTGCCCCCACTCTACCCAAGTGCCTTCTTTTCGGCGGAGCGATCGAATTAACTTTTCGGCATCCACAGCATTTGTGGAGGATGCAGATGCAGGAGGGGATGAATCTTGCGGTGTATCAGTCATAATTGAATCAAAAACTAGCGCTAAGTTATGTGTGATTGGATACCGGCAAGGCTCGTGTCGCGGCAGAGCGATAGATTAATAGTAAGTGAGTTATGAGACTATTGTTACAGAATAGTTGCTCGCCTAAATTTACAAAGGGGAGTTTATCGTATTGTTATGGATAATGCCATTTCAGAGCTCGATCAAATTAAACGCCAGCTCATGACACTACACCGACCGAAAAAACCCAAAATGCTGGTAGTAGACGACGAACCAGACAATCTGGATTTACTCTACCGCACTTTCCGACGAGATTTTAACGTGCTCAAAGCTGAGAGCGGAATTCGCGCCTTGGAAGTCCTCGGCATCGAAGGCGAGGTCGCCGTGATCATTTCCGACCAGCGGATGCCAGAAATGAAGGGAACGGAGTTTCTGAGCAAAACCGTGCCTCAGTTTCCGAATACGGTCAGAATTATCTTGACTGGTTTTACGGACATTGAAGACTTGGTGGATGCCATTAACTCAGGACAGGTTTACAAGTATATCACCAAGCCTTGGGACCCGAACGAATTGAAAATGGTGGTGCAAAAGGCGGCCGAGACTTATGAAGTTCTCAAGCAGCGGACTGAGGAATTGCACCGCTCCCAAAATCAAATACAACTGTTAGCAACAATCATGCAAACGGCTGTGGATTATCCGAGTTTGGATGCCAGTTTAGAGCCAATTGCTACTGCTATAAGCGATAATTTTTTGGCGGATGCTTGCATTTTGCAACTGGTGGAAGGAAATGTTTTAATGCCACTCCAAGGCAGTCACACCACCAGCAAAACTGTGGAAAATTGGCTGGCAGATGATCCTCTGGTTCGAGAAGCAATTACCTCTCAAACTATTCAGGGTGCTGTGAATATTGCGAACGACCCAGCCCTAGCGAGCCTGCCGCACTATCAGAAATGCGGCATTCAAGCTCACCTGAGCGTCCCGGTGATTCACAAGGGTCGATCGATCGCCCTGGTTTCCATCCAGTGGAAGCAACCTTGTTCCCTGCGCCCCGACGAACTCACAACAATTCACCTTGCCGCCCAAGAAGTTGCTTTGGTATTGACGAGTTTTCAGGGTCATTAGTCATCAGTCATCAGTCATCAGTCATTAGTCCTTAGTCCTTAGTCGGCTCTCAATCTTGAGTCGAAAATGATAGCAAACCAATGATTCTATACACTAGAACCCGGATCGCTAACAAATAAAAAAGCATTAATGACTGGCGACCGCATGACATGAATAGACGGATTAATTATTTTTTGTGGCTGACCAATTACCAATTACCAATTACTAATTACCAATTACCAATCACCCATGACAAATGACTAATAACGCCGAAGAAATTAAAACTATATTTAATCGAATTGCACCAGTTTACAACCAATTGAACGACTGGTTGAGCTTTGGGCAGCACCGGATTTGGAAGCAAATGGCGGTGAAATGGAGCAGTGCAGGCCCCGGCAATACTTGTTTAGATTTGTGCTGCGGCAGCGGGGATCTAGCTTTGCTGTTGGCAAAACAAGCAGGGCCGACCGGTTGCGTATTTGGAGTAGATTTTTCCGCCGAACAATTAGCTGTTGCGGCCAAGCGCGATCGACCTTTTCTCACCCCTGCAAGTCCCATTTCCTGGGTAGAAGCTGACGCCCTAGACTTGCCTTTTGCCAACAATTACTTCGACTGCGCCACAATGGGTTACGGCCTGCGCAACGTGACAGACATCCCCCGCAGTCTTCAGGAATTGCACCGCGTACTCAAACCCGGTGCAAAAGCTGCTATTCTCGACCTCCACCGCCCCAGCAATTTTCTAATGCGGAGCTTTCAGCAGTTTTATCTAGACACTCTCGTAGTACCCATTGCTCAGCAATTTGGCATGACTCAAGAATATGCTTACATTAATCCTAGTTTAGAAAAATTCCCGATCGGCGATCGGCAAGTCGCGATCGCCCGCCAAGCCGGATTTGCCACGGCCACCCACTACCCCATTGCCGGAGCTATGATGGGAGTATTGGTACTGGGCAAAGCAATTTAAAATTAAAAATGCTTGCAGTCTAGATCAGCTATCTAACTGTAGGGTGCACCGATCCCTGCGCACCTTACCCTATTTTAATCCCTTATGAATCCGTCTGACATTTGGCTGTTGTTGGCCCCACCTGTAGTGGGAGGAATTATTGGCTATTTCACGAACGATATAGCAATCAAAATGCTGTTCCGCCCCTATCGAGCTATTTACATCAAAGGGCGGCAGTTGCCTTTCACTCCAGGCTTGATCCCCCGCAACCAAGAGCGCTTGGCAAAGCGAATTTCCGACACAATTATGGGTTCGCTGCTGACGCCGGAGGAACTGCAAAACTTGGCGCGCCGCCTCCTACAAACAGAGCGGATGCAGTCGGTAATTCTCTGGCTTTTGCAGTTGGCGCTGGATCAGGTAAAAGCAGACGCGGAGCAAAAAACCGCTAAAATTCTTGCTAACATTCTGCGAGATTTGCTGGGGGAATCTGTGCCGCGAATTCTCAAAGTTTTGGCGCGCCGGGAAGATTTTTTAGAAGTTCAGCTAAATCAAATTTTTGACCAAGTTTTGCTGGAGATTCAGTTAACGGAATCTCAGGCGGCTCAGCTTGCTGATTGGTTGTTGCAAGTAGTAATACCCCCGGAAGTGCTGCGTCAGGCTTTAATTGATTTTTTGACGGATCGCAATATTTCGATCATCGATGAAGGGTTTCGAGAAAAAACTAGCGGCACTTATTGGGTAGTAGCAAATTTATTTGGTTTGCGCAACACTTTAACTCGGCTGCGGACTTTTTGTCTAGATGACAGAGAAGCGACAAATCAGCGGTTAGCAGAGTTAACTATTTCTTTGGGAATTCGCGGGCGAATTCAGGAATGGCTGCAAAATTTGTCGATGCAAAATTTACCGGTTTCGACTGTGAGACAGTTGCGAAAAACAATGCGCGACAGCGTTCGCAGCTACGTTCAACAGCGGGGTACAGACGTACTTGAGGGGTTGAGCAAATCTATTGACTGGGAAAATATTTCGCGGTTGATTCTCAATCGCTTGCAAACTTCAGCGGTGATGAGCGCTTCCCTGGAAATTGTCAGCAAAGAACTGGCTTTGGTTTTAGAGCGCTATCTAGAGCGGGATTTAGAAAATATTGTAGCTCAGGCTATCCCGATTTTGAATATTGACCAGGTGATTGTCGATCGAGTAAAAGGTACTTCTCCTGAAGAGTTGGAGTTAGCAATTCAGGGAATTGTCCAAAGCGAGTTGCAGGGAATTGTAAATTTAGGAGGCATTTTGGGTGTTTTTGTCGGCTGTTTGCAGACAGTTGTGGTTTGGATTCAGCGGTGATTTATTTCGGCAGTTGTGAGATATTTGTTGTAGTCTAATATTCACTAGATTTGCGCACACAGTACCAAAAACGCGGTTTTGCGGCCGTATTTGCCACCTCAGCCAGAGGGTTTTTGGTAGAAACCGGGTTTTTGTGGCCCAATCCTAATTTACCTATTTCCTAAATCTATGCCAGCCCCAAATTCGGACGATCGCACAAACATCCCAAAAAACCCGCGCAATCTCAGCCGCCAACAATACGAGCGTTTAACCGCAGAAATGGCCACTCCCTACCGGCCTCTGCGCCAGTTTGTCTATGTAGCTTGTGGCGCTTCGGGCTTTATCGGCGGCTTGGTTTTCCTGGCTAAAATTGCCTCGGGCCGGGAAATTGGCTCTGCTTTGCCCAATTTTGCGCTCCAAGTCGGAGTCGTGGCTCTGATGGTGTTCCTGTTTCGCTGGGAGCAGCGCGCCGAGAGCCGATCCCCAAAGTCGAAGTAACAAAAGTTTACAAATCGAGACAAAAATCTATCTGAGGCAAGGAAAAGTTAGAAATATAAAGAAATTATTATGAAATCCTGGTTTGTCAGCGATCCCTGTAATGATTAAGATGTGGCTTCAATTGGGGTCAGCAAATTTAAAGACCCTAATCATAAACCGCTTGTAATTCGTTCAATTGGGGTCAGCTTTCATAAAGACCCTAAATATATAAAATCAATTTAAGCCCAGCGCCAGCCTTCACTGATAGAAGAGCTGGCGTTCGGCATTTTGCGAGGATCGGGAGATTGGGAGATAGAATCAGTAGGGTGCGCACCGCGCACTGAGAAGCCCGTACCAGCGCCGTGAACCGAGTTTTTTGCCTAGCATCCGGTATAGGTAATACCAGTTCCCAAAAATCATGCAACTCTAGGCCCATACTCGAAACCACGACGATCGGTCATTGGCAATTCTAAAATCTAAAATCTAAAATCTAAAATCTAAAATGGTATAAGTGCTGGGCGATCGAATAATTTGGCATTTCCCGAAGAGCTTTCTCTGTGCAGTAACTAATGAGATGTGTCAAAGTCTAAGTAGAAAAAGATGTTGGGAGGTTTTACTGTGGGCAGATCATTTTTTAAAGAGCGGTGGACGTTATTTTTAGCAGCAGGTGCGGGAATTGTATTTTACAGCAGTGCTGCTGCGGCTGCCGAAAAGGTAGTGCTCAAATACAGTGCGATCCGAATGACTTTACCAGTCAGCGAATTAGAAATCTTTGCAGAAACTGGGAAAATGTCGCCCGCGTTAGAAATGCTGCTGGGAAAGGCAAAAAAAGATCCGCAAGCTGTTCGCAGCAGTCTGAATAGACCGGTGAAAGTCAGTCAAAGCTTTTTGGATCGGACGCTCAACAGCCAGGTTGGGGAAATAATTCTCGATGAAGTGGGTCAGGTAATTCGCACTCCTTCTGGGAATGCAAATCGAGAAGCTTTGCGCGAGGCCTTGGTGCTGTCTGCAACTAATGATAACGAGATTACGCTGCTAGAAGCGATGAAAAATTATCCTACTCCAGAAGTTTATGTTGAGGGCGATCGCTTAGTTGAAGCTTACGGTAAACTTGTAGCTTTGTCAGAACAATTGGGCGGCGTTTCAGAACGCCTGCAAGATATTTTGAACAAGATTCGTCTGCCTAGATTGTAGTGGATTTTGTCCAGCGGGGTTGATTCCTTCTACCTAGCACAGAATGTTGCTCGACCTGCATAAATTACAGGGGAGTCACATTTTATTTGTGCAAAATTTGCCTAATTTTGACACCTGTTTAAAAAAATAATTCAACGGTAGACAAGCTCTAAACCTGACTGCAATCAGTCATTCCCAAATCAAAAATCAAAAATCAAAAATCGTATAACTTGGCTGTACAATCTATCTCTGGATAGATGTTCGACCGTTTACAAAAAGCTTATTGCGAGTATCGGTTTTTGTGGTGAGAAAAGTAATTGAACCAAAAAAGGCGGGTAAAAGCTTGTGTATCCCTCATAAACTGAAATAATATCGGGTGGACATTGCAGGTTATCTATCTTAAGATATGGAAACGCTGTCAGAGTAGGGCGATTGAGGAAAAACGGCTAGTCATCAGTAAGCTAGTTGTATAAAAGATGCCATTAGGCAACGTATTAGCAAAAACTCTTGAATCAAAAAAAATGAAATAAAAACGCTGAGACACCATTAATTAAAACTTTCCATCCATCAACTCTATTTACTGGGTAACATTAGAAACATGAACAACAATCCAATTCGTTCAAAAGACCGTTTCTTGGTTTTTGGCGCTCCGGCGATCGAAGATGCTGAAATACAAGAATTGGTGGCAACCATGAAAACAGGTTGGTTGGGTACAGGCCCGAAAGTCATGAGATTTCAAGACGAATTCAATGCTTACAAGGGTTCTCAGTACGCGATAGCAGTCAATTCTTGTACGGCGGGACTACACTTGAGCGTCCTCGCTGCTTGCTTGGAACCGGGGGATGAAGTCATTACTACTCCGATGACTTTTTGCGCTACAGTTAATGCGATCGTCCACGCCGGGGCAACACCGGTACTGGCCGATGTAGATCCGGTGACAATGAATATTGACCCGGCTCAAGTCGAAGCTAAAATAACTTCAAAAACTAAAGCAATTTTGCCGGTTCACTTCGCGGGTCGTCCCTGCGATATGGATGCGCTTTGCGAGATTGTTAGCCGTCACAACTTGAAGTTAATTGAAGACTGCGCTCACGCGATCGAAACAGAGTACAAGGGGCGGAAAGCAGGCACATTTGGCGACTTCGGATGCTTCAGCTTTTATGTTACCAAAAATATCACGACGGGCGAAGGAGGAATGATTCTGGTCAAGAGTCAAGAAGATACCGACAGGCTCAACATTTTAGCGCTGCACGGTATGAGCAAAGATGCTTGGAAGCGCTTCGGAGACTCGGGTTACAAGCACTACCAAGTGGTGGGAGTCGGTTTTAAATACAATATGATGGATCTGCAAGCTGCGATCGGCATTCATCAAATGAAACGAATTACTCCTTATTGGCAGCGGCGGGAGCAGATTTGGCAGCGCTACAACGAAGCATTTGCGGATTTGCCGATTACTTTGCCCCCCAAGCCAGAACCGGATACAATTCACGCTTATCACCTGTACACAATTCTGGTAGATGAAGCCAAAGCAGGAATCAGTCGCGACGAGTTTCTCAACGCTATGAATGCTGAAAATATCGGTGTCGGCGTGCATTACATGAGTATGCCGGAACATCCTGTGTATCAGGAAATGTTTGGATGGCAGCCGGAAGACTATCCGAATGCTGCGTACATCGGGCGGCATACAGTTAGCTTGCCGATTTCGGCAAAATTAACAGATGCAGATGTGGAAGATGTCATTGCTGCTGTTAAAAAATGTTTGGCGATCGGGAATGCTAAAAGTACAGTTTTAGCAACGGCAGGCTAAAGTCCTGAAATAGGTTGTCATTAAAACATCCTAGCTGTTTTTTGAGAAAAGCAGCTAGGATGTTTTTTACTCCACAACGCCCTTTGGAAGGTAATGAGCTAGCAACATTGAAGGTTCCACCGGACGTTTTTAATAGCCCAAACCATTGATTTTATTGCATTTACCTTCTGATTTCCTCCAAGGAAGGGGCAGGGGTGGTGAACTTCTCCCTTCTTCCTTGTTCCTTCTGCTATACCAAATCCGGGTTTAATACCCGGTCGATGGATTTGAGATTTGAAATTTGAGATTTTAGATGCCACAAAAGCGGACTGTACCATTCTCCGTTAGATCGGATGCCCAGATGAGTGAGACCCGATCTGCGGCCGCGATCCGGGAGCTTGTACCCTGGATGTTTTCGGTCAGTTATTAGACCTCTTGCGAAATTCTCAGGCGATCGCTAATTTATCTTCAAAGAAAGTTCATAATTATAAATACCAGCAA
>NZ_JAUBPO010000139.1:0-14359 GCF_036700785.1 Microcoleus sp. S28C3
GTTTTTAGCTGGCATTTTTGTAGAGATTGACTAAACTCATTTTTTATTATACCCTATTTAAAGGCACAACAGCTTATCCTCCTTACCATAGTAAATATAATCCCATAGAGCGCTGTTGGGGCATTCTTGAACAGCATTGGAATGGAAGTAAGCTTGTTGATGTTGAAGCTATGCTTTCATGGGCTTCTAGCATGACTTGGAAAGGGCTGCATCCCATTTTGATTTTAAGCAACATTGTTTACCAAAAAGGGATTTCTCTGACTAAGAAAACCATGAAGCAAGTCGAGTCCCGATTGCAGCGAAATCCGCTTTTGCCCAAATGGGATATCTTGATTCGACCACTTTAGCTGGTAAATTATTTCTCAGAAATCACCTAAGGACTAATTCACTCTCTACACTTTCTCCTTAATCTCGATACTCTGCCTTTAAATCAAAATCTCAACTAGAAAATTTCGCCACACCACTCAACCCGCTATTCTTGCGCCCTTTGCCCACAAATTCCCCATCCGCTGCTGCAACTTCACCCAAAGCTCGATCGCCCGCCGCCCCTGACAGCAAATGAATTTGAATTTGCTCCAACCGCGGCCCGGACACAGAAACAACCGTAAGCTCCACATTTCCGCACCGCCAAACTTCCCCAACAGCCGGCATTCTTTGCAACTGATAGCTCAGAAAACCTCCGATTGTCTGATATTCGTCAGTTACTGGCAAATCCACATTCAATATTTGATTCACATCATCTACATTTAACTGCGCTTGCACCAAAAAAGTGCGATCGTCCAATACTTGCAAAGCAATTTCTTTACTGTCGGGCGACTCGTAGCTGCGACCGATAATTTCCGCAATCAAATCACTCAGCGTCACTAACCCGGAAATGCCGCCAAATTCATCGACAACGATCGCAATTTCTTCCGACGAACTCTGCATCAAAGGCAGCAGTTCCCCCAGCAGCATCATCTCCGGCACAAACCTCACCGCAGACATCCAAGTTACAATTGGCGTGTCGGGAGATAGCAAACCTTCAGCTAGGGGTTTCGCAAGTTGTTTGAAGCCAATAATGCCGATAATGTCGTCTAAAGAATCTCCCGTCACCGGATAGCGGGAATGGTTAGAAATCGCCATTTCGTCGAGCAAAGTTTGAAAGGTGGCCGTCTTCGGAAGTGCGACAATGCTAGGCCTGGGCACCATTACTTCTTGTACCCAAACTTCGCCAAATTCAAACACGTTGTTGAGCAATTCTCGCTTTTCTGCTTGCAAGCCGCTTGATTCGCTGGAAGTAGCTATAATTAATTGCAGCTCTTCGGGAGTAACCGGTCGGTGCCTTAGGTCGTATTCGATGCCTGCAAACCGCAAGAGCGATCGAGTGGATTGATTGAGAAACGACACAAAGGGATTGAACAAACGGGCAATCAATAAACTCGGAGGCCCTAAACTTCTGGCTAGCTGTTCGGAATACAGTAACGCTACAGATTTGGGAAAGAGTTCGCCGAGTACGATTTGCAGATAAGCTAAGACGAAAAAAGTTACTATTGATATGCCCAAAGAATGGGCGATCGCAGACTTGATGTAAATTGGCAGTGGCAAACAGCCGATCGCAGCTTGGACTAGCACGGCGATCGTATCTTCCCCAATCCAGCCGAGAGCTAAACTAGAAAGAGTGATTCCCAACTGCATTGTCGAGAGCAATCGCTCGATACTGTGCTGTAAAGATTGAACAGTTAGAGCTGCAACGTCGCCGGCATCCACTAACTGATTGATGCGCGATCGGCGTACCGTCACCATCGAAAACTCAGCCGCCACAAAAAAAGCATTAATCGCAATCAGCAACAGCACTGACAGCAACCGCGACAGCACCTCTGTCAAACTCATCGCGGGTAAATCAGATATCTCCTGCACTCTCGCCCCTAAAAGTGACACAATGCTCCCTAAAAAAACTTTCTCGATCGAACCTGAGAATCTGTCTGCAGGTTTGGTCTTCTTTTATTTTACTTCGCCACTGGAATGCCAGATATTTGCAACTGAAGTTTTTGACCTGGATAATCTGTCAGCGTCAGCGAAACTTCTTTAGCATTTTCCAGCAAAGCTGTGGGAATACTCACAGTACCGTAAAACACCTGCCCGTTGGGGGGCAGTTCCGACGGCAAATCCTCGGCAGTCGCGCTCAGGGCTCGGCCGCGATCGTCAGTGACGTTCAAGAAACTGTAGAGAAACCTCACAGCTTGGGAGCCTTCATTTTTCATGCTCACGTCTAGCAGCATCGAATTGCTGCGCTGACTGGCGGCGCTCACTTCCAACGTTATTCCCCCATCGCGACTGTTCAGAGGGAACTTGGCGCTGGCATTTGGCGCGGCAGGTTTTTTGGCCGTGGCTGGTTTAGAGCTTGCCTTGTCTGTTTTAGTATTTGCTTGAGCCGTTGTTTTTTCTGGATCGCGACCTTCTACCCGCGCTTTGACGGTTGTGAGAATGTCTTTTTCTTTCAAAATGCTCACTTGGTCTTTGCTAGCCTGAGTTCCCTGCTTGCCGCTGCCAGCATTGTTGCTGGGGCGAATATCGGGTTGAGTCGTTCCTTTCAAGGCTTCGCGACCTATAGTAAATCCCCAAACAGAACTCGTCACGCCTGCTCCAAACATCAGAGCTAGCAGAATTAGAGTCAGCACTACCGTCGAATTCACTGCCATTGCCTATAAGTTTATGCCGAGTCGTAGAAACTGCTTTGTCGGGTCGATCGGCTTCAGCACAGTGGCTAACAGGCGATCGGGACTCAGCAGATCTAAAGATTTTGATTTTTGTTCTCTAGTTCTAGCACGGACTGGGAAATTATGTTATAATTCATTTTGAGTTAGATCGAACAAATCGATTTAACGGCAGTTGGCCGAGCGGTTTAGGCAGCGAACTCATAATTCGCCCCAGGCAGGTTCAACTCCTGCACTGCCGATTTTTAAGAACATAGGACGCTCCGCGCGCGAAAAACCCGGTTTCTTCCTAGAGGCTTGTTTACCCAAAAGCCCCTATTCTGGTAGAAACCGGGTTTTTTACGTTGTCAGCGGGCGGAAACGAAGTATTTTGCTCAGTGATGGACGCAAAAAGTGGTTGGACGCGCTACTTACAGCGCACCCTACTTAGTTTATTTAGCTGGACTTTGTTTAACAGTCATTTGTGCCCAATCTAAAATCTAAAATCTAAAATCTAAAATCGTATTATCCCTTAATTAACTCCACTCCGTCGCGCCCGTCGAGCTCTTGAACGTAAACCTTAACTTGTTCTTCCTTTGCAGTCGGCAACTTTTTACCTGTAAAATCCGGCTGAATCGGTACTTCTCGGTGGCCGCGATCGACTAATACCGCCAACCAAATTTTCTCCGGTCGGCCGTAATCGTTTACCGCATTCAAAGCCGCTCTAGTCGTTCTGCCTTTATATATAACGTCATCTACCAACACCACGGTTTTGCCCGTCAAATCGAAAGGAATTTCTGTTTTAGCCGGTGTCCGCATCGCAACTCGATCCAAGTCATCTCGGTAAAAGGTAATATCCAAAGCGCCCACGCATACTTTGACTTGTTCGAGGACTTCAATTTGATCGGCCAAAATTTGAGCTAAAGGCACTCCTCTACTATGAATCCCCAACAGCACTAACTCCGAGGGGTTCCCTGATTTTTCGACAATCTGGGAAGCGACGCGGGTGAGAGTGCGCCTCACTTCATCTGGCGATAAAATTTGGATAATTTTAGTCATTGCTTGCTGCGAGCTAATTGTTGGCTGTTGGCATATCGAACAATTTGAGATTTGAGATTTGAGATTGTAGATGGAGTTGACAGATGAATCTGGGGGTTTGAAGTCAGGTCAAAACTTTTTTTTGCTCCTGTCGGCGGGTTATATCTCTCTTCTGCTCGGCTTACCCAGAACCGATGAAAAGCTGATGCTGCGATTGCAATGCTTGGAGCGCGAACAATGACATAAATACGTTATTTTATGCCTTTTGGACTGTTCGAGTGAGGTCATCAGTTAGCAGCTCAAACATAATAAGGTATAAAAAAGCAATGATAGTCCCAACCAAATCAGAAAGCAATACCGAGTTAATTGCAATGCTTGGCAAATTAGCTGGCCTGTAATCGGGTGAACCGGCTCGCCTAACAGCGGTTTGTGTTTGAGAACTCCACGATAGGAATTTGTACCTCCTAGTTGTACTCCCAAGATGGCGGCGTAGGCGCACTCGCTCCAACCGGAATTGGGACTGGCATCTTTAACAGCATCTCTCTGACAAATCTGCCAAATGTAAATCGGTTTGCCAGATATAAGCGCTAAAGTAATCACTGTTAGGCGGCAAGGAATCCACGTCAGCACGTCTTCTAGTTTGGCACTAAACCATCCTAAATCAGTGTATGGCGCTTCTTTGTAGCCGACGGTAGAATCTAATGTGCTAGCTGCTTTGTAAGCCATTGCCAAGGGGACTATAGCATTCACCCACATCGAGTTAGGATCGATCGGGCGATCGGTAAAACTTAATAATAGATGCGGCAGAGCGAACCCAAGTAACGCATAAAATAGCGGTGCTGTCACACCATCGACTGCATTCTCTGTTACAGTTTCTAACAATGCTCGCAGAATTTCTGGCTCCGATAAGTTTTCGGTATCCCGACCGACGTAAAGGCTCAACCGTTCTCGCGCCTTGACTAAATCTCCAACATTTAAAGGTGCTAGCACGTCTTCAGCAGCCGCCCTCAAACTGCGACCGGCAAAACAGCTTGCCAGCAAAATGGTTTGTAGGGCTATACCTAAAAGAGGATGCACCCAACTAGCAGCTTGGACGAGCGACCAACTGACACTATAACTGCCTAGAATCAGCCCGATCGCTAGTATTGTACCAGCACATCGTAGCAGCAGTTTGTGCCGGTCGCCAGCGGGACGATCGCCAGCGGGAGGCATTTTGCCTGCGGGATTATTCGATATATTAAAGACAAATCGAGTATAGCGGTCGATCGCCCAACCCATCGCCTGCACGGGATGCGGCCAACCCCAAGGATCGCCGATCGAATAATCTAATACCGCTGCTAAAATCAAAACAGGAAATTCATCCGGCATCATTATATATTTTGTCAAACTTGATAGTCCGTCAATCGATTTTAGATTTTAGATTTTAGATTTTAGATTTTAGGATTGAAGAAAGAAACCCCACCGATCGATCCGGAGGCTTGCGATGGGGAGCGAGGAGCGTTTTTCTCGCTCCACGGATGAATCCGGAGGCCCGAACCATCTTCCTTGATTGTCAGAGCAGGAGCGCTCGCAATGGTAGCGCAGGTTTTAACTACTCCTATCCTTGCGGACTTTAATTTTTGAGCTGCAATTTTAACTGCTGAGATTACTTTCGTCGCGGAGCAAGTGTACGTTCTCCTCCCAATTAACACCGTCAAAGGGTAGGATCTGAAAGTGTTTGATGGCATCTGAGTCAAGACAGCGGACGTTGACATCGAATTGATCGGGATGCGATCGGGGGCGATAGAACGAGTGAATACCGCAAATCCGACAGAAAATATGTTTAGCAGTTCCTGTATTAAACGTATAGGTGGTCAACACATCTTCGCCACTGAGCAATGTAAAACGTTCCGGGGGCACAATGAGGTGCAAAAATCCCTTCTTTTTACAGATAGAGCAGTTGCAATCAGATGCTTCGTGTTTGTCAACGGCGACACGGAAGCGGACAGCACCGCAGTGACAGCCGCCAAAGTAGGTAACAAGTGTTGTGTCCATGTGTGCTTGCTGCCGATCGAATAAATGAACTTACCATTTAAATGATAAAGCTAGTTTCTTCCCCAAGAGCCGCTTGCCAACTGCGGACATCATAGTATAAGTCTTCGAGGGAAATACTGTACAGCGCTTCGGCAAGTTTTTTGTGCAATCGGTTCCACAAACTGAATGTTACCCAGTCCTCTGCTTGCGTCGCATCGGGAAAATGTCGAGGTAAAGGTTCAATAGTTTCACCTACAGCCTCTAAGATTTGTCCTAAAGAGATTTGAGCGGGCTGGCGGGCTAATTGATATCCTCCTTGGGAACCCCGAACAGATTGGACTAAACCGGCTCGTCGCATTTCAATCAGCAATTTTTCTAGATACGGAGCCGGTAACTCCTGTCGCTTCGCTATCGATTTCACCGATGTCGGGCCGAAGCGAGGTTGCAAACTTAGATCCAGTAATGCTTTGACACTGTAGTGTCCGCGTGTGGTTAACTTCATTGGATTTTAAGAGGGGGGCAAATATTCAGCTAGCTGATAGGTGATAGCTTATGCTACCGAGTTTAGAGATTGCTCGCAGCGACTGCAGCTACTCCTCAAGAAAGACTGCAGGTTGTTAAAAATATTTAGATAATAGTGGTTAACAATTGAGCCGATCGGTGTAATATGGTTTTACGACCAGCTATAAAGCTAAAGTTTCTTGGTCAAACCAAAAACCAACCGAGAAAAAATCCGTACACCAGTTGAATATTTCAGGACTCAGTAAATGGCTAAAAAGAAAAATATCGAACCCCTTGAAGGCGAAGATCTGATCAAAAAGGTCAAAGACCTAGAGAACCTTACCAAGGAAGAGAAAGCTAGAGCCTGTGGCTACTACACCGTTACCAAGAACGGCGTAGAACGGGTCAACATGATGAAATTCCTGAATGCGCTGATTGATGCAGAAGGCATTCAGCTAGACGGGAAGCAAAACGGCAACGGACGCGGCGGACGCTCAGCCAGCTATCGGATTAGCGTTCAATCTAACGGCAACTTACTGATTGGAGCCGCCTACACCAAACAAATGGAACTCCAGCCGGGAGATGAATTTGAAATCTCTCTGGGACGCAAGCACATTCACCTGCGCCAAATCGATCGAGAAGAAGAAGTATCCTAGGCCTTTACGACTTGCTTTGACTTCTTGCTTGAACTGGTTGGTTTGACTTCAAGCATTGACTTCAAGCATTGACTTCAAGCAGAGAGTTGGCTCTGAAATCTTTCTGTGAGCCTAAAACAGTATGGCTTCTATAGATGGCAATGGCTCGACAAAAGCCACTGCCACTGCTTTATATTTTCCGGGAATACCTATTCTCGACCCTCGCTATATCCGTTTGGACAAGCGGGGGATTTTCCGCGTAGCTGTTGAAGAGAAGTTCGCCAACGGATTGTGTAGCGGAGGTAACGGATTTAAGGGATGGATGTTCAGCAGCGGATTTTATAACGCATTTAACGGATGGATGTTGAGTTTCGATGGTTGAGGTTCCAGCCAAGAAGCTGGTTCGGTTGAGCTGCGAAACCGAACAAAGCAAGAAAATAGCGGAAGTATTATCAGCCAAAAGTGCGTAATACCAGTAAAAAAAAATAATGTAACTGTCGGTCAACTCCAAAGCACGAGCTTCATCATTTCTCCCCAATTATTTAATCTAAAATCACAAATCTAAAATTTTATAAGTCTCGTGCTCGCTCCTGATTTGTGTGTGTGGGGGACTTGTTTTGACGGGAAACCAACAGCCTCGATCGCCCGTAAGTGAAATTAGAGGCTGGAACAGTTAAAGTGTTAGGGAGCAATTAGTCACCAGCCTATGCCGTTGCCCCGATTCGCGAGCAAAACTTCTCAACACCAAATAAAAATCCCCCTGCGTCGCGTTCTAGTGGCGTCTTTTGTGCTGCAAATCGCCGCCGCAGTTGGGATTGTCGGGTATCTGTCCTTTCGCAACGGAGAAAGAGCAGTCCAAGAGCTCGCCCAGAAATTGATCGCGGAGACGAGGAAGAGAGTTGAAGAAAAGCTGACTTCTTTTCTCGAACCTATCCACTGGGTAAATCAACTTAACGCTGAAGCGATCGACAGTGCTGAATTAAAGTTACAGTTAGAAAGGCCCCAGCCTCGGGGAGAGAAGTTCCTCTGGCAGCAAATGCGATCGTTTAAAAGCATTCAGTGGATTTCCCTCGGTGCTGAAAAATCAGGAGAATTTCTCGGCATTTGGCGCAACCCGAGCGACAACAGCTTGCAAATTGTCGCCGCCTCGAAGTCTAGCAACTTTCAAAACATTTACTACGCTACAGACGGCAGAGGCACTCGCACCGCTAAATTAAAGGTAAAACCGGCAACGTACGATGCCCGCCGACGCCCTTGGTACAAAGAAGCTGTCGCAGCTAACAAACCGATTTGGACGAGCATTTATCCGGGTATTACTCCCGGGACTGTTTTTATTGCTGCCAGTCAACCGATTCGCGATCGAAAGGGTAAATTGCTGGGAGTTTGTGCAGTAAACTTTTCGCTCTCGGAGTTTCAGCAATATCTTCATCGCATCAAGCTTAGCAAAACGGGACAAATTTTCGCGATCGAACGATCGGGCTTGCTGGTTGCCAGTTCGAGTCAAGAATCACCCTTTAGAAAGATGTCGGGAAAGCAGGAACTCCAACGGGTGAATGTTTTAGACAGTCAAACTCCTGTCATTCGCACCGCAGCTAAATATTTGTACGAACACTTCGAGGGCTTTGGCGACATTAAGCAGCGGCAGCAACTGAAATTTAGCCGAGACGGGCAGGAATATTTTTTGGAAGTGCTGCCCTTTTCTGATAGTTACGGTTTGAACTGGCTGATTGCGATCGCAGTTCCCAAATCCGATTTCCTGGGGGAAATTAACAGAAATACCCAGACTACAATTTTACTTTGTTTGGTGGCGCTGCTGCTATCGACAATTGCCGGAGTGCATACAGCTAGGTGGGTAACGCTGCCGCTGCGGCGACTTAACGAAGCAGCTAAAGATATCGCCGCCAGAGAGTTCGATCGGGCTGTTGCTGTCAGTAGGCTTGAGGAAGTCGGCGAATTAGCGCAGTCTTTCAACGAGATGGCAGCTCAACTGAAAAAGTCTTTTCAAGCTTTGGCAGAAAGTGAAGAAAAATTTGCCCAACTGGTAGAAAATTTGCCTGTTGGAGTCTCGGCGATCGATCCGGGCGGCGCAGTTATTTTTATGAATTCGGCGGGAGAGCAAATATTAGGCAGGGGAGAAATGCCGGATGCTACCGCACAAGAGCTAGCACAAGCTTATCAAATTTATATAGCAGGCACTAATCAACTGTACCCGGCCGAGCAAATGCCGTTTGTGCGGGCGTTGAGCGGCTTCGAGGTGATTGCTGAAGATATGGAAATTCGCCGAGACGGGCAAAATATTCGTTTGGATGTGCGAGCGCTGCCGGTGTTTGACGGTGCGGGCAATATCCTTTATGTTCTGACTGTTTTTAAAGATATCACGGCTCGCAAACAGGCAGAGCAAATATTGGCTGACTACAACCGAACCCTGGAAATTGAAGTAGTCGATCGCACGATCGAGCTAGCCTCGATCAATGCCCGCTTGCAGGTCGAAATTGAGGAGCGCCAGCAAGCTGAAAAAATTATCCGTCAAGAGCGGGACTTTAACTTAAAGATTATCGAAAATTCTCCGATTTTTTTTGTGGCGATCGACTCTGGCGGTAAAATTCTGCGGGTGAATGACTGTATGCTGCAAGCTGTGGGCTATACTGCTGCAGAAGTTACGGGGAAAGATTACTTAGCTACATTTGTACCCCCAAGCGATCGAGCCGGATTACATTCGATTTTTGAGCGCGTAACAGCGAGCCAGCAAACGGTTAACGAACATCCCGTTCTCACAAAGTGCGATCGCACTTTGTTAGTCGAGTGGCACGGCATACCGGTGCTCGACGAAAGTGGCAGCCTGGATTTCTTGTTTGGATTTGGGATTGATATTGGCGAGCGCAAACAAGCACAATTAGTCTTGCAAAAAAGCGAAGCTCTGTTTCACAAATTAGCGAACACTGTTCCCGGAGAACTTTACATATTAGTGCAGCATCCCGACGGCTCAGCCAATATAGAGTATATCAGTCCTCTGTGCCGAGAAATTCAAGAATTAGAGCCGGAGGAAATCCAGAACAACTCTGCTTTATTCTACGAACAAATGCACCCGGACGATCGCTCAAGTCACTTCGAGGCAATTGTCAAAAGTGCGACCGATCTCGAACCATTTTCCCACGAGTGGCGGATTGTGACAGCATCAGGAAAAATCAAATGGCTGCAAGGTTATTCTCGACCAGAATTGCGCGAAAATGGAGATATTGTCTGGCACGGCATAATTATTGATACGAGCGATCGCAAACAAGCAGAACAAGAACTCAAACAAGCCAAAGAAGCCGCAGAAGCTGCCAACAAAACTAAAAGCATCTTTCTCGCCAACATGAGCCACGAATTGCGAACCCCCCTCAACGCCATTCTCGGCTTCGCTGAATTAATGGAACCCAGCGCTAATTTAAGTGTACCGGAAAAAGAAAATATCCAAATTATTCGCCGCAGCGGAGAACACCTGCTCCAACTGATCAATCAAGTCTTAGACTTATCTAAAATCGAAGCTGGGCGCATGACACTCAACGCCAAAAACTTTGACTTGTACCGCTTGCTGGGCGACCTGCAAAATATGTTCCAAATTCGCGCGCAAAATAAAGGATTGCAATTAATTATTGACTGCTCATCCGATGTTCCCCAATACGTGAAAAGTGATGAAATTAAATTGCGACAAGTGCTGATTAATCTATTAGATAATGCAGTTAAGTTTACCGAAAATGGTTCGGTTTCAGTCAGAGTAAGGCAAGATCGAGAAGGAATAACTAAGCCGACAGGCGAAAGATCAAACAAAATTAAAAATAAAAAAACGATTGTTATTTACTTTGAGATTGCAGATACAGGATTTGGCATTTCCCCCGAAGAATTAGAGAGCATTTTTGAATTGTTCGTGCAAAGTTCATCTGGAAAAAAAGTTCAAAAAGGTACGGGATTAGGATTAAATATCAGCCGCGAGTTCATAAAATTAATGGGCGGCGACATTACCGTCGAGAGCGAAGTAGGGCGCGGAACAGTCTTCAAGTTTGACATTCAAGTTGTTACCGCAGCCGCCCCTGTTGAAGTCATAAATAAATATCTTGAAGTCAATGATTTATCGGAGAGTTCAAGTATGGTAACAGAAAAAATATCTGATAGCGCAGCAATATTTACGCTTGACTCGATGCCGAAAGTTTCCCCAGAATGGACAAACAATCTAAAACAGGCAGTCCGTCAGGCTGACTTCAACTTGATTGCTACAATAATTGAGCAAATCCGCAGCGATAATCATGTTGTTGCCGAAGTTATGATGAATCATCTATATAATTTTGATTATCAAAAAATACTCGATTTGATTGCTGAAATTGAGCTGTAGGGTGCGCCGAAGCTCACCTTACCTATAAAGTTGCTGTAGGGAGCATCTCTGCAGAGATGCTTCCCGAACAGTTATTTTAGCTGCTGCGACAAGAGTCCTGAGATGGCATAAATCCTCGCTCAGATCCTCAATACAGTATGATAATTATCATGCTTGATTTGCTCTTAATAATTTAGTGTTTGACTTTACTTGTTTTGAAGCTACAGTTAACCCCCCCGATCGCCCTTTTGGTCAAGGGAAATCGAGGGGGCTAACTGTTATTTGTCAACTATCTGAGGATATCAAGCAGGGTTAGCTTGAGCTCGTCTTTGCAGCAGGCGGGCAATTTCCGCTTTTTCTACAAGTCCGACGAGGACGCCGTTTTCACGAATAACGGGGAGTTCTTGTACTTTTAACTGTTCCAGAAGGGTGACGACTTCGAGGAGGGATAATTCTGGTTTGACGGTTGTGGAAAATTCGATCGGCTTCACGAGTTCTTTTACTAAAACTTCGGGCCAGCGTCCGGTAGTAATGGTTTTGAGGTCGTCAAGGTCGATCGCCCCTACCAATTGTCCCGCGTCATCAGTAACTAGGAACCGACGCCAGGTATGAGCGTTACCGATAACGTAGTTGTTGGCAAATTCTCTGAGGGATAAGTGCTCTGGGACGATCGGGCTTTCGGGGGTCAAAGCATCTGCGGCTGTCAAGCCTGCCAGTTCATTTTGGACTGTGGCATATTGGGCAGATTGACCGGCATTTTGCAGTAAGAACCAACCGATTACTAGATTCCAAATATTGCCGAATACCCCTGTAGCAATGGCAATCCAACCAATTATTTGACCGACGCGGCTAGCAAAAATTACACCTTTGTAAGGGTTGCCGGTAATTTTCCAGACGATCGCTTTGAGGATGTTGCCGCCGTCGAGGGGCAAACCGGGAATTAAGTTAAATAAGGCTAAAGCTAAGTTGATGGAAGCTAAAAGTCCGACGATCGCGGCTGCGGGGCCTGTGAGACCAGCACCAATGCCGATCGCTGCTAACAAACCGGATAAAAATAAGCTGACCAACGGGCCTGCAATGGCTACCCAAAATGCTTCGGCTGGGGTTTTGGATTCTCTTTCTAAATTAGCCAGTCCCCCAAACAGAAATAGCGAAATCGATTTCACGCCAATTCCCTGTTTGATGGCTACCCAACTGTGTCCTAATTCGTGGGCTAAGACGGAAGCAAATAACAGCAACGCTGTGAATAATCCCAACATCCAGGGCGCTACGGGGCCCAATGTGGGAAACAGGGCAGCTAGTGCACCGCCGTATTGCCAGGTTACTAAACCCAGAACTAGGAACCAAGATGCGTTGACAAAGAAGGGAATCCCAAACAGGTTGCCGACGCGAAATGTACCGTTCATAATGGCTACCTCTGATTTTACGAAGGAGAGGTTTTTCTCTCTGTCTCCTTATCGTAACGAAACGTAACGGCGATGTTAATGCTTCAATTAGGGTGTTATCCGTCTGTGGAGGTTCGGTTTGCTGAATAATTACCGCCGACTGCGGTTTGGCCCGCTAGGGGTTAAAATCCTTATCTCAAAACGGAAGTTCTTGCTATGAGGCTTGAGGAGGATATCTGTTTTAGTTTTCTGTTTTAGTTTTCAGTCGGTTTTAACTCAAATCTTGCACCTTTGTCATGAACAGGCAAGATGCCTGTTCCACAAAAATTAAATTTTCTTGTGGGGAGTAGGAGTTGGGCATCCTGCCCGTCATAAACAGGCAAGATGCCTGTTCCACAACAGATGAATTTTATTTCTTGTGGGGTGGGCTTCTAGCCCGCCCATAAAAGCCTGATTGAGAATGGTGCAACCTATGAGTTTCAAGCAGATTTAGCTATAATGACTCACCATAACAATAGTTTTGGTGCTAATCATTATGCCAGAATCTTTTTTGCTCGGTCGGCTGCTGCTGCAATTCAACAGCAAAGCGGCTGATATGATTACAGACTTATCCGCTGTTGCTTTAACTCCCGACCGCCATTTGTGGCTGGGTTCCGATGAAACGACTTCGATCGAGCGTTTGTCGCCTGTCGGGCCTCATATTTTTGGAGAACATCAAAGATTTGCGATCGCAGATTTTATCGATCTACCTGGAAAAGGCGAAATCGATATCGAAGGAATTGATTTCAGCGGCGATTATCTTTGGCTGGTGGGTTCTCACAGCACAAAACGCAAAAAAGCTCAAGGTAGAGACCCCGAAAGAGACATTGAAAAATTAGCACAAATCGAGACAGAGGTCAACCGCTATTTGCTGGCGCGCCTTCCTGTAAAAAACGGGACTTTGTGCAAGTCAATTTCCCATCCTGAAAATCCCAAAAACCAACTGAAAGCGGGATACCTTCAGCGGACAAAATCGGGGAATTTGCTGACTGATGCGCTGAAAGATGACAGGCACCTCGGCTTGTATTTATCTGTGCCGGTTCCGAGTAAAGAAAATGGCTTTGATATTGAAGGGTTGGCGGTGCGGGGGGATCGCATTTTGCTCGGTTTGCGGGGGCCGGTACTGCGGGGTTGGGCGATAATTTTAGAGATAGAAGTTGAAGAGGCAGAACCGGGAGTTTTAAGGCTTAAGGCGATTGGGGAACGAGGGAAATTGTACAAAAAACATTTTGTTGATTTGAACGGTTTGGGTGTGCGAGAATTGTGCTGGAATGGGGAAGATTTAATTGTTTTAGCCGGGCCGACGATGACTTTATCTGGAGAGATGACGGTTTTTCGGTTAAAGGGAATTTTAGGGCGATCGGGCGACAGTATTACTGGACAAGATGGGGGAGATTTGGAGGTATTGTTTGATTTGCCTTTTAAGGTGGGCGCGGACAATGCTGAGGGATTGAGCCTGTTTCCCTATTTGGGGGGGCAGAATTCGCTGTTGGTGGTTTACGATTCGCCGGATGCGGGGAGAATGGTTGAGGGAAATTCTATTTATGCCGATATTTTTAGGTTGGGTTTGTAGTGAGGACTTCAATTCTCAGAATTCAGGACTTTAGTCCTTACTACAAACCGAAATTAGGTGGGGTTGGTAGTACCCCATTTTACAGCGGTTCCCGCTGTTATGAAGTACAATAGCAACAATTAGCAAACCAATTTCTTAAATGTTGAGGATTGATT